>CAZZBH010000007.1:0-58337 GCA_964652605.1 uncultured Planctomycetaceae bacterium | reverse complement strand
GGGGCCAGTCAATGCCGTGCGGCCTGCCTCCCGTGACTATCCGGGCCTGCGATGCCCGCGCCACCGCGGGGCTCCCATGCACCTGCAATTCGACGACATCCTCGCCGGTGTAGCTTGCAGGGGCGGCAAAGTGCAGGACGAGGCCGTCATCGAGCGGCGATCCGTCACGCGGATCCCGCAACCGCCGCAGCGCCGCCCGGCGCGGCGCCAGTCGCCGCGCACCCAGGGCGGCGGCGGCGGCGACCGCGTCAGGGCCGGATATGCGGAAGACGGCGATGCCGGAGCGGCCGGGCGGCGTGGCGAGCGCAAAGATCGTGTCTGCAGCCACGACCGCCCATGGCTCAGCTGTTCATCGAGTCGAAGAACTCGGAATTCGACTTGGTCTGCTTGAGCTTTCCGAGCAGGAACTCGATCGCGTCCGTCGTGCCCATGGGGTTCAGGATACGCCGCAGCACGAACATCTTGGTGAGATCGCTCTTCTCGACCAGAAGCTCCTCCTTCCGGGTGCCGGACTTGAGGATGTCGATTGCCGGGAACACGCGCTTGTCTGCGATCTTGCGGTCGAGAACGATCTCCGAGTTGCCGGTGCCCTTGAACTCCTCGAAGATCACCTCGTCCATGCGCGAGCCGGTGTCGATCAACGCTGTCGAGATGATGGTCAGGCTGCCGCCCTCTTCAATGTTGCGCGCGGCGCCAAAAAAGCGCTTGGGGCGCTGCAGTGCGCTGGCGTCAACGCCGCCGGTGAGAATCTTGCCGCTGTGCGGCTGCTCGGAGTTGTATGCCCGGCCCAGGCGGGTGATGCTGTCCAGCAGGATGACGACGTCCACCTTGTGCTCGACCAGGCGCTTGGCTTTGCCCAGCACCATCTCGGTGACCTGCACGTGGCGTGCGGTTGCCTCGTCAAATGTGCTGGCGATGACCTCGGCATCCACCGTGCGCTCCATGTCGGTGACTTCTTCGGGTCGCTCGTCGATCAGCAGCACGATCACGTAGATGTCGGGGTGGTTGGCGCGGATGGCGTTGGCGATCTTCTGCAGGATGACGGTCTTGCCGGTGCGGGGCGGCGCCACGATCAGGCAGCGCTGGCCCATGCCGATGGGCGTAACCAGGTCAATCACCCGCAGGTTGAGGTCGTTCTTGCTTTCCAGGTAGATGCGCTTTTCCGGGTACAGCGGCGTGAGCTCGTCAAACGGCACGACTTCCGCCAGCTTGTTGGGATCTTCTCCGTTTACCTTCTCGACCTTCAGCAGCGCAAAGTAGCGCTCGTTGTCCTTGGGTGGCCTGATCTGGCCCGCCACGATGTGGCCGGACTTCAGGCCGAAACGGCGGATCTGGCTTGGAGACACGTAGATGTCGTCGGGGCTTGGCAGGTAGTTGTAGTCGGGGCTGCGCAAGAAGCCGAAGCCTTCGTTGAGGACTTCCATGACACCCTCGCCGAAGATCATGGCGCCGCGCTTCACGCGGTCCTTGAGCAGCTGGAAGATCAGGTCCTGCTTCTTCAGGCCGGTGGTGTCCTGGATACCAAGCTGGCGCACGTCGCGCTGAAGATGCTCCATCTTCATCTTCTGCAGCTCGTTCAGGTTGATGGTAACGTTGGTCGTGCGCACGTCGGCGTTGGCTTCACCGTTGCCCGCGGGCTCAACGGGTTCAGGCGGCGCGGCTTCAGTGTCTTCGTTGGGTGCCTCGACGGGCGGCTCAGCCTGGGCTTGCGGTGCGGGCTCGGCCCGGTTTCCGCGGCTGTCGTCGGTCTGGTCGCCGTTTCGTACGCGTGCCTCTTCTTCTTCGCGCTCGCGGCGGGCCTCGTTGCGGGCCATTTCGTGCTGGCGGACCATTTCTTCGCTAAGCACATCGGTCTGTGCCTTGCCACGTCCCTGGCGGCGTCCGTTCTGGCCGCGATGGGGCCCGCGGGCGCGCCCGCGTCGCTTTGGTGCTGACTTTCCTTCGGCGTTCATTTATGGCTCCGTGCCGCGTGAACCGGTTTGTGCCGGTGCGGCGTGTGCCCGTGCCGCCTGCGGGGAGCAGGCGAAATGCACGGGGCTTCCTGTCCGGGATTCAACTGTCATTGGCCCCCGGCGGCCGGTTGTCCACATGGGATTGCCAGATTTTCTCCACCTGGCGGTCAAGGTCTTTCAGGCTGCCGTTATTGTCGATCACGAGATGGGCGCGCTGTTGCTTGCTTTCAAGGCTCAATTGCCGGGCCTGGCGGCGTTCAACTTCCGCGTCGTCCCATCCGCGCGTTGCCGCGCGGCGGGCCCGGTTTGCTTCATTGGCATGGATAAACAGCAACAGGCTGTACTTTCCTTCGTAAGCGCCTGATTCAAGCAACAGGCTGATATCCAGAACGATGGCCTTTACACCTGGGTTGTTGAGCCCCGCCTCGATCTTCGCGTTGGTACGCAGACGGATTCGCGGGTGGGTGATGCTATTCAGTGTAGCAAGTTTCTCTGCGTCACCGAAGACCTTGGTTGCAAGTTTTCTTCGATCTATTTTGCCGTCGCTGCCCAGCACCTGGGGTCCGAATTCACGTACCAGGGCCTCCTGGATATCCGCTTCAAGCAGCACTGCGTGGCCCTCGGCGTCCGCGTCCACCACCAGCGCGCCGCGCCGCTCGAATGCCCTGGCAACCTCTGACTTGCCGCTTGCCACGCCCCCAGCCAGTGCGATTACGGGCTTCAAAGCGCGCCTCGCGGGGGTTCGGTGTTCGGTACTCGTTGTTCGGTGTTGGGGTGGTTCCCGAACCTCGAACCTCGAACCTCGAATCTCGGCAAATCAATCATCACGGCCCATCGTGCCCACGTTCCACCCGATCAAGGGCTGGAACTCAGGAGCTTCATTGCTGGGTTCAGCGGTGGCGCCGGCCAGGAGGTCCAGCGCGGCTTGCCGTGCTTTACGACGGGATTCCGCGTCGCGCAACCCTGTGGAAATGATTTCGAAGGTCAGCAGCTCGTTGCCGACCTTGAGGATGCCGACAGTAACCTGCTCGGTACCCGCATCGCGATAGTCCCAGAACACGCCCGGGATGCTCGCCTCCGGCGCGTATCCGGCTGAAAACGACGCGCCCGGGTTGTCAAGCCGCCGCCGAAAAGTCGGGTCGCCCCGCACACGCACACGCAAGTCTCCGGGCGCGGAGGTTTCGGACAGGCGGCGGATTAGGACCCAGGGTTTCGCGCCGTGCCCGTCAATCTGCACGGTCGAGTCGCCGCCTGCTTTGCGGGCCAATTGTTCTTCCGAGAGGGGCACGCTGAGCCTCCCACCCGGAAGTCGAATGATGCCGCTGCGTAGGTCCGCAATTGAACTAGCACACTTGTGTGTTGGTAGCCCCTCAATGGCGAGCTGTCGGGCGACGCTTACTCCTGACAGGATGGTAACGAGGCCGTCGATCTGTGCCGCAGAGACACTATGTCCTTCGGTCTCGGCGAGGACCTCCGCAAGAACCGTGAAGCCGCCGTCCGCTGAATTCAGTTGTCGCGCGGCATAAGCGGCGGGCCTTTGAGCGGAGGGCGCGCTTCCCCACGCGATCAGAGTGCCTGAGAAAACATCGGTGTCTTCCACACTTGACGGGGAGAGGGACCCTCCCTGCCACTTCCCCTCGGTCTGCCGTTTCAGTGCTTCGTCTTTCCGAATGCCAATGTCCGCCAATGCCTTCGATGCATCCGTTGTCTTCGCCAATGCGACGCTGAATCGGTGAGCGTTTGGCAAGTCAACTGCCAACAGATCGGTCCCGTACCATTGTACTGGCCAGATCTTGCTGCCTGCGGGAAGTTCAAAGTGCAGCAACACTCGCTCGCTCGGCGTTTCCATCGGCGCGAGCCACAGCCGCCGCTTCTGGTCGCGGTCGAGGCCTTGGTATAGGGATGGGTACTCACGCTCGGCGTTGGGCACGAAGCTTAGCCAATCGATGCCCGCCTGCTTGCCTATGTCGATGAAATCGCTTTGGGCTTCCTTGGGCGGGATTTCGTCTTCGGGGTCTTCGATGTGCGCGGGTTCGCGCTGGTTGCAGGCGGAGCCAGTCAGGGCGGCGAACAACAAGACCGGCAGCATCGCCAGAAAACAGGAGCCCGGAGCGCGAGCGACGGGTTGATCCTCGACACGCGGCTTGCACGCTTTCCGGTCGCTGGCGCTCCCGGCTCTTGTTCTCATCATTTTGCCTCCAGCCAATTCGGCCCGATTCCGGCGTCAACATCCAGCGGCACCTTCAGCTTCATTGCTTCGCTCATGACCTTCTTGGCGAATTCGGCGCAGGCTTTGGCTTCTTTTTC
This sequence comes from uncultured Planctomycetaceae bacterium, assembly GCA_964652605.1. Classification (GTDB taxonomy): domain Bacteria; phylum Planctomycetota; class UBA8742; order UBA2392; family UBA2392; genus JADJRK01. The sequence goes on along the minus strand of CAZZBH010000007.1, from coordinate 54,078 downwards.
CGGGGCTTCGAACACCAGCTCGTCGTGGACCTGTAGCAGCATGCGGTAGGGAAGCTGCTTCATTTCGATCTCTTTGTGCGCGTTGAGCATGGCCATCTTGATCAGGTCGGCAGCTGTGCCTTGCAGGACGGTGTTGAACGCCTGGCGCTCGGCCTGCTTCCTTACCATTACGTTCTTGCTGCCAATATCCGGCAGAAAGCGTTTGCGCCCCGCCAGCGTCATCACGTACCCGTCCTTGCGGCACTGGTCGAGCACCTGGTCGTTGAGCTTCGCGACCTTCGGGTGCGCACTGAAGTAGTTGTCGATGAACTCCTTGGCTTCGCCACGGCTTATGCCGAGCCCCTGGCTTAACCCGAATGCGCTCTGGCCGTACAGCACGGCGTAGTTGACCGTCTTGGCGACGTTGCGCTGCTCGCCGGTGACCTTGTCGGCCTTGACGCCGAAGATGCCGGCGGCTGTGGCTTTGTGAATGTCCACGCCGTTCTTAAATGCCTCGATCATCGGTTTCTCGTCGGCGATGTGGGCGAGAATGCGCAGCTCGATCTGGCTGTAGTCGGCGCTGATCAGCGCGTTGCCCTTGTCGGCGATGAACGCTCGGCGGATCTTCTTGCCGGTGTCGGTGCGCACCGGGATGTTCTGCAGGTTCGGATCTTTGCTCGAAAGCCTGCCCGTGGCGACCGTTTGCCGGTATGTGGTGTGCACGCGGTCTTGCGCATCGGCCATTTCGGGCAGCATGTCCACATAGGTTGATTTCAGCTTTGACAGGTGGCGCCACTCCAGAATTTTGGCGGGCAGCTCGTGCAGCGGCGCCAGGGCTTCCAGCGCGCTGATGTCGGTGCTTCGGCCGGTGCCTTTTGCGGTCTTGCCTTGCTCGGGCAGTTTCAACTCATCATACAGCACCGCGCCGAGCTGCTTGGGCGAGCCCAGTGTGAACTCGCGGCCAGCCAGCTTGTACGCCTCCTTCTCCAGCGCCGTAATTTGCTTGTCGAAGTCAGCCGAAAGCTTCTTCAAGTAGGGCTTGTCGATCTTGATGCCGCGGTGCTCCATGTGGCCAAGCACCTCGATCAGCGGGAATTCAAGCTCTGCGCCCAGCTTGTCGAGTTTCAGCTTCTTGACCTGCGGCTCCAACACGTCGTTCAATCGCAGCGCGTAGTCGGCGTACTGACAGGCGTACTGCATGACGCGCTCGGGGTCTGCGTCGATCAGTTTCTTGCGTGTCTTCTTGTCGCCGAACAGCTTGTCCCAGTCGGCTGTGTCGAGGCCCAGAAACTCGCGTGCCAGCGACGCCAACTTGGCGTCTTCGCGCGAAGCATCAATAAGGAAGGCGAGCAGCTTGGTGTCGCTGTGTACGCCCTTCATGTCGTAGCGGTTGTTGAGCAGTGTGCGCAGGTCGGCCTTCAGGTCGTGGCCGACTTTTTCAACGTTGGCATCCATCAGCAAGACTTCCAGCGCGTCCAGTACGTCGCCGGCTTTGAGCGTCTTGCTGTTCAGTGGCAGGTACCAGGCCCTGCCGGGCGCGTTGCAGACGGCTATGCCGGCGAAGTCGGTGTAGTTTTCCGAGGCGCAGTGGATGCTCCAGCGCTTGTCCTTGGCGGTGTCTTTGCGGAACTTGTCGAAGGCGGCGGTGTCGTTGACCAGCGTGTAGTCGGCATCGACGTTGGTTAGCTTGGCGGGGACCCTTGGGGCCTCGAGTACGTCGCCGAAGAGACTGCCTTGTGACCCCGTTGCTGCTTTGGCCTTGCCGCCCTTTGCCTTGGCGGCCTTGCCGTCCCCGCCCTTTCGGGCGGGGCTCTCCTGTACCGTGCCGGCCATGGCGTCTTCCCACCCGAAGTCTTTCATCACTGATTTGAAGTTCAGCTCGGTGAGCATCGGCAGCAGCTTGTCTTTTGGCGGGTCTTTGCGCCTGGCGGCTTCGGGGTCGAGTTTGACTTCCACGTCGGTCTTGATGGTCACGAGTGTCTTGGACAACTCCGCCTCGTTACGAAAGGCCAGCAGGTTCTCGCGCCGCTTGGGCTGTTTGATTTCTTCGGCGTGCTTGAGAACTTCCTCCAGCGTGCCGTACTGCTTGATCAGCTCCGCGGCCGTTTTCATGCCGATGCCTTTGGCGCCGGGGATGTTGTCCACGCTGTCGCCAGCCAGGGCCTGCATGTCAATGAACTGCTGCGGCGTTACGCCGAACTCTTCCTTCAAATGTTCCAAACCGTACTCGCTGCCGTCGTCGGCGTTGAGCATCCGGATGTGTGGCTCAAGCAACTGCTTGAGGTCCTTGTCCTTGCTGACGATGCGCACTTCCATGTCGTGCTCAGCCGCCTGTTTGGCGAGACTGCCGATGACGTCGTCGGCTTCAAACCCATCCTTGACAATCAGGTTGATATCGAATGCCTGCACCATCTGGATGATGATGGGCATCTGGTCGCGCAGATCTTCGGGCATGTCGCCCCGATTGGCTTTGTAATCCTTGTAAATCTCGTGGCGGAATGTGGGTCCCTTGGGGTCCAGCACACAGACCAGGTAGTCAGGCTGGTACTTCTTCACCAATGCCTGCAGCATGCGCGTGAACAGGTACACGGCGCCAATGGGCTTTCCGCGTACGGTGCGCGAGCGCGCAGCGGGGCTGTAGTAAGCCCGGAAAATCTGGCTGTGGCCATCAATGATGTAGAGAGATTGCGGCATGTGAAATCAGTGGCAGGCACTATACCGGGCCATGGCAGGCGAACGGGCGCTGGCCCATGCATGTCCTATAAGTCGCAGGGGGCCCGCAAGCCAGACCCTAGTTGATGTGACCAAAGGCGACACCAAGCCATGACAAACTGGTGTCAAGGTTTTTGTATGGGGATTATTGCCAATCGCCGCGCCGACCGTATCCTCTGCGCTGACCCCCCTGATTCACACGTCGGATGCTGCGCGCATTGCGCGTGCCATTGGACGTTTACGGAGCAACCCATGAGAGCATCACGACGGGGGATGGTCGACCTGATCGTCATGATCGTGATGATTGTGTTCCTGCTGGGCATGGCCACGCTGGCGTGGCTGACGTACGACAAAGCCCAGAAGGAGCGCAGCTACCTTGCTGCACTGCGCGAGATTCCGGCAAAGCAACGTGCCGAAATCGACAGCGTCAGGGCGCGCTACGCGGACCTTTCCAGCCTGATCGGCTTCAAGGGGCACGCGGATTTCACGTCGCCGGACGAGATCGCCCACCTGCTTGAAGAAGGCGCGCAGCTCGCTGCGGACTTTTATGTTGTTCCGGCCCCGCCCGCTGAAGGCGCTACAGAGCGCCTGAGCGGAACGATAGAAGTGGATGGCCGGACACGAGTACGCGGCACGTCGATCAACACCGATCCGGTCTATCGACCGCAGGAAACCGGCACACTGCAGGCTGGCATTGGCCGGCAGGACTTTCTGATCAACCGGCTGGTGACGGTCGAGATCCCGCGTGTTGCCGGGCAGCGCAAGTCTCAGGTCACCCAGAGGGCTGCGGCAGCCGCACGACGACTGGGCGAGTCTGCCGTCGAGTACCAGCGCACGCGCGCTGCCGCCGATGGCGCTGACGAATCACGTCGCGCGATAGCGCAGAACATTGCCGAACAAGAGGCCAATCTGGCTGCCCAGCTTGAAGCCGAACAGACCAATGCGCAGGGCCTGAACTCAGCCGCCGTGCGTGAGCAGCGAGAGGAAGCCTTCCGGGCCGCGCGCGATGCCGCCGAAGCGATGGCCGACGCCGTGCGCAACCAGGACGCCTACCGCCTGATGTCGGACAAGCGCCGCATTGACGACAGCCGTGACCCGGACGGCTCGGTGCTTATGGTCAGCGAGGCAAGCCGCTACGTGTGGATCGACATCGGGCAGCGCTCGGGTGTGCACCTTGAGCAGACATTCCAGGTTGTGCGTCCGGTGGGCGGTCGCGGCTCAGAGGTCACCATCGCAGAGATCCGTGTCAAGGAACTGGTGCGCGGCAACATCGCACGCTGCCGGGTTGACTCGGTGGACGACGAATCGCTGTTCCCGATGGCGGGTGACCTGATCAAGAACCCGAACTTCAGCGCCCGGAATTACCAGAAGTGGGCATTGGTGGGCACGTTCGGTGGTGAGTTCACAAGTTACACGCGCCAGCAACTGACCGACATGTTGCGTGGTAGCGGCTTCCAGGTCGTGGACCGGATCGACCTAACCGTTGGAGCGGTGATCCTGGGCGGCAACTGGATGCAGGACCCGGAGTGGGCCAAGGCGCGCGAGCTTGGGTTGAACATCGAGACCTACCCCGAGGATGAGGTGCTTCACTTCCTGGGCCGCAGCGGCCCCGATCGTGACTAGCGGGCCGACAACGAACTGAACACGGACAGCACCAAGGAATCCGTCATGGCAAAGCAGAAGGTCGCAAGCTGGTACTGGAATGTCACCGCAATTCTTACGCCCGCCGTTCTCGTGGTGGTCGTGGTGTGGATGTACTACAGCCAGCAAGTCAGCGCCTACCAGGGACAGGCACGGCAGGTGTACACCGAGTTGATTGAGAACCACAGCCGCATTGTCGATCTCGACAGCCTCATGAAGGAGACCGCGGAAAGGGTCGGCTTTGACCCCGGCGACACAATGGCCCGCAAAGCTGAGGTGGCGTCCACCGCCCCGCAGCTTCAGGCCACCGTAGGCGCGCAGGAGCGCACCCAGCCGCGTGAAAAACGCAGCCCGACGCTGAACTACCTGATGCAGGCTGAAGAGGCGTTTTATGGCGACCCAACTTCGGCAAGCGGGCAGGTGCATGAATACGCTGCGCTGCGCCGCTGGATTCGGGACTATGAAACGACTCTGCGGCAGTACATCGCGTTCAAAGCCGGCCAGTACTATACCGTCGAGACGATCGACGACACCGTGATTGCCGGCGGCAACCTCGCGCGTCCGGGCAACCCCGAGTCGCCAATTTACATGCCCGAGGACAGCCTGTGGCGCAAGGAAGTCCCGGCTGGCTTCGTGCCGGCAGACCGGGTCATGCAGGCGCCTACGCGGGTGACGCTTGAGTTGATCTTCCGGCGGCAACAGCAGCTGCTGCGGCAGCTTGTGGACGCAAACAAGCGCCAGTACGGTCTGCTGTACGCCGAGGTTTCCGGCAGCTTCCGCACACCCGGCAACGAAGAACTGTGGATCGGCCCCGAAGGCGAGAGCAAGTCAGCCGAGCGCACAAGGAACGAGCTTGGTGTTCTGCGCAGCAGCATCGACAACCGCTCGCGCTCCAACACCGAGATGCTTAACCGCATTTTCAGCGCGACGCGCGACGAGGCCATTTCGACTTCCGGCCGCGCCAACGAACTTGACCAGTTGATTGCCCGCGCGCTGGCGCGAGCAGACGGCCTGCGCACCGAATTTGAAGCGGAAAAGAGCCAGCACGAAGCCGATGCGCAGCGCTTCCTGACCATGTTGACGAATCTGCCGCGCATCAAGTCGCCAAGCCGGCTTGAGAAGTCTGATCCGGACGGCGACATCACCTACAGCGACTACCAGCGCGGCGTCTGCCACGTGAACCTGGGCAGCGCCGATGGCGTCAAGGCCGGCCAGCGCTTTGAGGTCTGGCGTTTGAGCGGGCACGAACGCGACCGCGCGATCGCAGTCATTGAAATCGTGCGCACGCTCAACGACGCGTACAGCCTTGCCTCGGTGCTGACGCTGGTGGACGAGAAAGACCCTGTTCGCACCGGCGACAAGGTTGTCAGCCTGCTGTGGCACGACGGGCGCTTCCTGACCATTGCCATGCACGGTGACTTTGAGGCTCCCACGCAGTCCTACTCAAAGGCCCGCCTCAAGGAGCTTCTGGAACTTGCAGGATGCCGCGTGGTGGACCGCGTTCAGCCGGGCGTTGACCTGGTCATCCTGGGCTCGAACTTGTTCAGCGACGAGTGGTATCGTGACGCGCGGCGCGACCTGCGCTTTTCTTCAACGCTGGAAGAGAACGTGCGGCTTTACGTCGATCCTCGTTAGATGACGCATTTGAGCAGGCGGCGCGGACAGCTTGGTCCGCGCCGTTTGCGTTGTGTCCTCCCCCTGTCGGGCTGGGGGCGGGCGCGTATGCTTTTTACGTGGTCCAGGCAGTCGCCCGACATAGCCTCGTGCGATGTTGGGAGGAAAGTCCGGGCTCCACAGGGCAGGAGGGTCGCTAACGGCGACCGGGTGCGTCTCAAAGGCGCATCCAGGGATAGTGGCACAGAAAACGTACCGCCCGCCAGGTTTGGCTGGCTGCCAGGAGGGCCCGAAACTCCGGCGGCTGGACGAAGCCCTGAGCTTGACGAAGGGCGCGGGTAAGGGTGAAAAGGTGCGGTAAGGGCGCACCGCGCGGGTGGCGACACTCGTGGCAGGCCAAACCCCCTCCGGAGCAAGGCCAAATAGGGACCAAGGGGCTGCCCGCCCCGAAGCGAATGTGACGCGAGAGGTCCGGGTAGGCTGCTGCATCGTTGTGGCAACGCAACGGGTAGACGAATGACTGCCTGCCCTGAGTTTGTCGAAGGGCCTGCCCTTCGCAGCGGGGCGGACAAAACCCGGCTTACAAGACCACAAAGACGGGGGGCCCGGGCGCCCCCCGCCACTCATTTGGAGTGTATTGTGGGCGCACCGCCCGCAGCGCGCGCGACGGGAATGACGCACCCCGCTACGTTGCCTTCTCCTCCCGCAAGGCGACTAACCCTTCATTCAACGACTTGACGTCACTAGTCAGGCGTTTCAGCACCTTGCGCAACTCTTCCTGGATGTCGTACGCCTTCGCGCTGACTTCCTTGGCCGTCTCCATGATTCCGTCGCACCACTTGCTCATCTTGTCGAAGCGTTCGAACTGCTTCTCAATGTCGGCGATGGCGTCGTTGATCTCCGCCAACTCCCGTGCGGTGTCGCCCGCGCCAGGTGTCGCGGACCTTACCACCAGCGCGCGTGCGAGGCTGATCGCCGCATCCAGGACCACGTCGGTGGACGGGTCTTCGCAATCCCATACGGCAATGATGTAATTCCCGTCGCGTCGCAGCGCGGCCGGGTACTCGCTGCGAAGTGATTCCTTTTCTCGCAGCGTCGCCGCCGACATCACGAACACGGCAACCTGAGCTTCCCGGTTCTTTCTCGCTTCTTCAAGTTCCGCGAACGCTTTGCTCAATCGGTACGACTTGTCACGCTTGCACTCGTAAACAATGTTTGCTCCGGGGTTGCGGGACTCTGCTCCCAGGGTTTGCACGTGGTCGCCGGTAAGTCGCCTGAGGGTTCCCTGCAATTCGCCGACACTTCTAAACGAGTCGCCCAATCCCGTGACGCGAACTTTGATGGCTTCGGCGGCCATGTGCTCGAAGCTGAACCCTCCTTCAGTTGTGCGCGCTTGAACCTGTTTGATGCCGAGTTGCTCGCTGACAGCCTGCTGAAACTTGCCCTGCTGCTCCGCGATTTCTGCGATCTTCCCCAGCAGGCTGTCCTGCATTTTCGTGAGCGGGCTCTTTGTGCCGTCGTCGGCAACGTCGAGCGTCAATTGCCTGCGAATCTGGTCCTGGGTATCGGCCAATGCTTGCTTCATCGCGCCAAGCGCGGTCTTGGGGTTCTCTGCATCGAAATTCGTCTCGATTTGCCTGATCAACCGGTTCAGCGCACCCTGATCGTTGTTCAGGTCGAACTCGCCGAGGACCTTCGCGCTCTGTTTCTCAAGCCGCTCCTCCGCAATGCGAGTCAGAGTGTCGATGAGTCCGTTCTTCTCCTCAGGGCGGAGATGTTTCATCAGCGGGCTGTTGTCGCCTACGGCCTTTGCCAGCTGTTGCGCCAGGAGGCTGTTGTCCCCGTCGATGTGCTGTTTCAGCAGACTGGATAGTTCGCCGCTGTCGCTGGTAAGGGCAGCAACGCGCTGTGCAAGCGCCCCTTTGTTCGGGTCAAAGTAGCGTTCCAGCTCTGTGCCAAGCTTTGCATCCAGGTATGTTGCATGCTTTGAAAGCTTGGTCTCGAGCTCGCTGAGAATACGAGTTCCCTCGCTCTTCAACTTCTCCGCGTCTACGAGTCCGCCTGCCTGCCGGAGCGCAATGACGCCGACGCGCAGCGCGGTAAGCGCGTATTCTTCCCTGTCCGCACCATCGCGCTGCTGAAGTTCTGCCACCACTTCGGGATCCCGGACCCGGAGGGCAATCTGCATTACCAAACCCGGCTCCTCCACCTTTACTTCTGCGCCGTTCATCCGTTCCCTCCTTAGATGCACGTCTTCCCTTCGCTTGTGCGTCGGGCTCCTGTTCACTGGTATGTCTGTCTTCCGGTCGCTTGCGCTTTCGGCTCTTGTTATTTGTCTTTGGTGCTCTTGTTGTTGCCGGCTTATCCTAGCAAGCCTTGCGACATGTCCACTTGTGCTCTTCTACCGCTCGGCGTTGAAGTTGACTTGGCTTCGGCCTGCAACGACTGTTGGCTGACGCGCTCTTTTGGTCGTTTCCTGCCGGCCGAAGAATGGCATCATGGCGCGTTCCCTGCCTAGATGTGAGCGGCATGGCTCGTAAACGGCTTAGCAAGGAAGATCGGCGCGTGCAGTTGCTGGATGCCGCAGCAAAGCTGTTCGGGCGCTCCAGCTACGGTCAGGTGACCACGGCTGAGCTGGCCAAGGCTGCCGGCGTCACTGAGCCCGTGATCTATCAGCACTTCAAGACCAAACTTGATCTCTATGTTGCCCTGCTTCGCCGCGCGCGCGAGGTTACCATTGACCGCTACAACCAGCTTGCCGGCCCGCTTCCTACGCCGCTGCTGAAGCTGATTGCCGTCGTTCGAAGCCACGGCAACATCATGTCTGATCATGAGCCCTACTTTCGTCTGCACCTGCGCGGCGTAAGCAACTCGGATATCCCGCGCGTTCGCGCGGTGTTGCGTGAGAACTATCTCGCCTACAACACATACTTCGCAGACCTGATCCGAAAGGCGCAGGAACAGGGCGAAGTTCACAAAGCCGTTGATCCCGAGCAGTCGGCATGGTTCATCATGAGCCAGGGGATTTTGATGAATTTGTGCAAACAGCTTGGCCTACACGAGCTTCAAGAGGCAGGATATGTTGACGGTTTACTTGAAGATGCACTCGGGCACATTTCGCTTATCGAGGAGCCGCTGCGACTGATCCGACAGATGCTTCAATCGGCGTCGTCGGAGAAATCGGCGGATTGATCGATCGAGAGGGATCATGCAAGCCGCTTCCACTTTCTCGCGCACTGAGATTGCCTCCGGTCACGCATCGTCCGGCCGAGTGACGATTCTGCGCTGTGCCGATGATGCCGTGCTGGGCGAATCTGTTCGTGACTGTGTATGGAGCCTCGCCGGCGGACGCGCACGCGAGCTCGTCATTCCTGCAGGCCCATATCGCTACGCTTACGCAGCCGCACTGCAGATCGCGAACCAGTTTCAGTCCGAGGGGCAAGCCGGCCGGACACAGGAAGAGCCCGGCTTGAACCGGATTGATATTGCGCACCTGCTGCGCCCGCTGGTTCGGGCCAATGTCGTGCTGGGTGTGCCCCGGCTTGATGCTCTGGATGCGGAAAGCGTGCAGTTGCTCGCGTCGCTGGTCTGGTTTGCAGAGCTTAGCGCCAAGTCAGGCCTGGATGCGCCGCTGACGCTTGTCGCGGGCATTACGGAAGACGCCCCGACGCTGGCGATGCGCAAGCTGCTTCAGTTGAAGTGCGTGCACTGCGCTGACGTTGCCACCGATTCACGGCGGTCGGTGCCCCAGGTATCGGCTGACCAACGGCCGTTGCTGGCGCTGCTTGCTGCGGCGCCGCACCCGCTGCCGGTTGATCTGGTCGCGGCGTGTCTTGGCCGCAGCGCCGATTCTTTGAGCGCAGACCTGGCCACACTGGCTGCGGCCGGAATCGTTGACACGGGTGAGTTGATCGGACAGGGCACAGCGTTTGCGTGCGCTCAGCCAGACCCCGACGAAGTTGAAACCGCGCGGCACGCCCTGCTTGACCGCGGCGCGTTGAACCTGCCCGACGCGAGGCTGGCCGTCGCCGGCAGCAACGAGCCCGAGCTTGCGCGACAGCTTGGGCAGCGAGCGCTGGACCGCGGTGAGCCGGAGATTGCCCTGCGTTGCTTTCGGTACTCGGGGCGCGGCAGCGTGACGGGCAGGGGTGAGCCCGACCTCGCCTATGCCACCGCACTGGCTGAGATTGGCGCGCATGATGGTGCAGTGGCGATCTTCCGCAGCATGGAGGATCACAAGTTCACGCAGGATGAGGTGTTCCAGTTCGGGCTGTTGGGGTCGAGGCTGGCCGAGGCAGGGGTGCTTTCCCGCCAGCAGGCGGACCAGGCAATGCGCAAAGCCGAGCGCGAGAACCGCGGGGCGCACATCGAACGCGCTGTTCAGATGCGCATTCTGCGCTCGAACATGATGCTGCGCTACAACGAGGGGCCGCGTGCGCTGACGCTGCTGCGGCGCGTAGTTCGTGAACAGCTTGATCAGGTCACGGGGCGCGTTCGGCTGGACTACCAGATTGCCCTGGCGCGCGCCTACGCGGCATCCGGCAGCCGGAGATTTGCAGAGCGCACGCTGCTGCAGGCGCGCGAAGAAGCCGCGACGGCGCCCCAGCTGCTAGAGATCGAGCGCGCGCTGTTGCAGGTGTTGCCGCAGGAAGACTCGATGCGTGAAGAGTCGGAGCGTCGCGCCTTGCGCATAGCTTCGCAGAATCTGGATGCCGCCGGCGCTGAGCGGCTGATCGGTTCGCGTGCGCCGTTGTGGTTGTCTGAAGTGCTGTCAGAGGCTTTTGAAGGAACACCAGAAAGCAGCTACTCAGCGGCGCCGCGGCCGCGCGACGGCTGCGCGGCGCTGTTCGGCTGGCTGCATAAGCGCGGCGCAACTCTGCTCGCGACCTGGAGTGGCGGGCAGATGCAGATCTACCCCGTGGGCGCGACGGCCAGGCCAGGCCTGGTCGGGTGGCTGCAGAGTGCATTGCAGCGGCTGGTGGATTACCCGGACGCCATGGTTTCGGCGTGTTACCCGGTGCCCAACGCCGGCCCATACGCGGGCGATCTTGTGCTGCATCTGGCCCGGTGGGGTGGCGAGGGCCCGGCGGTTGCGCTGTTGCGGCGCGAAGACGTGGCCGACCTCAACGATCTGCTTGAGGCGCTATCGCGCGCTGATTGACGCAGCGCGGCTGTGCACTACACTCGTTGCTCGTTCCGGAGCAGGTGTCGGCATGGCCGTTCCAGTCAGCCAGATGTGGGCCGTAGCAAGCTATGTGCTGAAGCAGCGAATCGCGCGGCGCAAGCGCTATGCTACCGTCTTGATGCTTGAGCCGCTGCTGCGCTGCAACCTCGCGTGCGCCGGATGCGGCAAGATTCAGTACCCGCCGCACGTCCTCAAGAAGGAAATGGAAGTTGCCGATGCACTGCGCGCGGTAGAGGAATGCGGCGCGCCGGTGATCAGCATCCCGGGCGGCGAGCCCATGATGTACAGCAAAATCGGCGAGCTGGTTCGCGAGCTGGTCAAGCGCAAGAAGTACATCTACCTGTGCACCAACGCCATCCTGCTGAAGCAACGCATTGAAGAAGGCGTGTTTGAGCCCAGCAAGTTCCTGACTTTCAACATACACATGGACGGCGACCGCCAGGCACACGACTTTGCCGTCTGCCGCGAGGGCGTGTACGACAAAGCCGAAGAAGCCATTGAGTTCGCCGTCGGCAAGGGCTACCGCGTCTGCACCAACACGACCCTGTTCGACCACGCCGACGTGCCGCGCACGCGCGAGTTCTTTTCACGAATGATGAAGCTGGGCGTTGAAGGGCTCACGATCAGCCCCGGTTACAGCTACCAGAAGGCACCCGACCAGCAGCACTTCCTGAACCGCGAAAAGACCTTCAACCTGTTTCGGGGTTTGCTGCACGATCCCAAGCCGGAATGGAAGTTCAATCAGTCGCCGCTGTTCATGGAGTTCCTCATGGGCAAGCTGCACCTTGAGTGCACGCCCTGGGGCAATCCGTGCTACACGCTGTTCGGGTGGCAGCGGCCGTGCTATCTGCTGCAGGAGGGCTACGCGCGCACATTCAAGGAACTGCTTGAAGAAACCGACTGGGACAGTTACGGCCGCGCATCGGGTAACCCCAAGTGCCAGAACTGCATGGTTCATTGCGGGTATGAGCCGACTGCCGTGCACCAGACCTTTAACAGCCTGCGCGGATTTGCCCGCACCGTGGCTGCGCAGTTCCGCGGGCCGGACAGTCGCCACGGACGTGATATCACGCCGCCGGCGGTCGCGGCAACCGTCGTTCCAGTGCCGGAAGCCATGCCGGAGTTGCGCGACGCGATGGATTTCCGTGGCGACGTTGAATTGACGCTCAAGGATGGTGGCACGCGGGTGGGTTACCTGTTCAACCTTGACGCCGACGGCGAGTTCGTGGAGATGTTCCCCGCGAAGGAAGCCGGCGTGTGGACCATCCAAACCGCTGACATTGTCGGCGTGAAGCGGGTGGGCCGTGATCCCGCTGACGGCAAAAGCTGGGAGGCCTGGGTACACAAATACAACGAGAACCAGGCAAGACGCAAAGCCGGGGAAGAAGTGGCCCCGGTGGGGCTGTATCCGGACACCGACTAGGCCCGCCACTTCCGGCTGCCTCAGAATCCCTATTGCCATGAACCCGCGGCGGCGGCAGATTCCTGGCGATGCAACAAGCAGTCCGATTGCTGGCGGCCGATGCGCGAGCTTCCGAAAATCCTGTTTGTAGCCGCCACTGAGTCGGACGCGCTGCAGTTCACCTCACGGCTGGATAACCCGCGCACCTACCGACAGAAAGTCGGGCTCGTCCATGGCGGAATCTGGCACTATACCAGCGCAAAGTGCCTCATTACCGGCCACAACCCGGACGCCACGGCGGCGGCCCTGCGAGAAGCCATCCAGGTTGATAAACCGCTGGCCATTATCAGCATCGGATTTGGCAGCGCATTGTCATCGGCGTTGAACGTCGGTGACGTCGTGGTCGGCGTAAACTTTCTGAATGCGATTGGGCTTGGCAGCCAGTACAGGCCGGTGGCGCTGCCGCAGACGGTGCAGGAGATGATGCGCCGCGTGGTGCGCAGTGTACCGGGCATCCGTGGCATCCTGGGCAGCATCGTGACGGTCTTTGACCCCGTGCGGCTGCCGTCAGAGAAGATGTCACTTTATATGAAGACGCAAGCCGAGGTGGTTGACCAAAGCGCCATCGCGATCGCCAACATTGCTGAAGACGAGAAAATTCCGTTTGTGGTTGCCCGAAGCATCTTTGATGTGAGCGACGAGAAGGTGCCCGACCTTGAGCGCTACGTGCGCGAGAAAGCCAAGCTTTCCACGACACGCATCCTGGGCAAGCTTGCGCTGAACCCGGGCAGGATTTTTACGCTGAAAGATCTGGTCGGGCGCGCCAAGATCTGCCGTGATCGGCTTGAGGTTTTTACCGAGGCGTTTTGGAATGCGCTGCTGGAGGGGCGCGAACACGCAGAAGTGCGTACCGAGCGGCCCAAGTAGCATGGGCCTGGCCGGTGGTGGAATCGTGGAATGTCAACTGACACAACCCTGTTCTTATGACGAGGTGCCGGGTGGCGAGCAGGAAGCGGGAACGGTTTGAGCGCGAGGCGCTGCCGCTGATGGGCGCGTTGTATGCAGGTGCGCTCAAGTTGACGCGTGATGCACGCGACGCCGAGGACCTTGTGCAGGACACCTACGTCAGGGCTTTTGAACGCTATCACCTGTATCAGCCGGGCACCAACCTCAAGGCCTGGATGTACCGGGTGATGACCAACCGCTTCATCAACCTGTACCGCCGTCGCAAGGCCAAGCCCGACAACGCGCGCATTGATGACGTGGGCGAAGGCAGCGGCGCACAGGACCAGTTGATGCTGCATGATTTTCAGTCTTCGCGCGTGCTTTCGCAGTTGATGCAGAATGAGCGATTCATGGAGTCGCTGGACGGTCGGCTTAAGCGCGCTCTTGAGGGCCTGGGTTCAGAGTACCGCGATGTGCTGATCCTGAACGTGATTGGCGAGCTTCCGTACAAAGAGATTTCAGCGCTGCTTGAGATACCGCTGGGCACGGTGATGTCGCGGCTTTCGCGCGCCAAATCGATGCTGCGCGACCGTGTAACCGACCTGGGGCAGGAAGAGATTCCCGGCAGCGTGGTGAGCTAGGCAGGAACACGAATTGATGAACGAGCACTGGAACACGGGCGGACACGAGTCGTCCGCCGCGCACGAAGAAAGGCGATTCGTCTGGCGCAGCATGGATGCGTACCTGGCCGGGCAGTTGACACCGGAAGAGCTGGCGCGGGTAGAAGACTTTCTGGCCCGCAGCCCGCAAACGCAGGAGTTCGCCGCTGCCCAGCGCGAGTTTGCCGAAGCAGTGAGGCATGCCATGAATGAACCCTCTGTACCTTGCCCCGACGACCTGCACGATCGTGTCGTGGCGGCGCTGGACCGCTGCGACGCGGAGATGGAGGCAATGGCGCCGCCACGCTTCCCGTGGATGGGCGCGGCCCTGCTGGCAGCGGCGTCCGTCATGGTTGCCGTCGGCATCGTCTTCATGCTGAGTGACCCGGGGCCGGAGCCTGAGCCGGGTCTGCCCGCAAGACTGGTGCCGGTTGTCTCGCAGGCAACGCTGGAAGCACCGCGCAGCGAGCGCTGCAGGTATCGCCGCGCCGTGGATGAGTACCGCCGGCACTTCCCGGACGGGCCGGAGATACCTAACCAGTTTGGTGAGCAGCGCTGCCGGGTGTCTGACTTTCACTGCGACACGGTGGACGGCCAGCCCGTGATGTGCGCTGTGTTCGACGCCCCGGAAGGTGAGCGCTTCGCGCTGATGATTTTCAAGGGCGAGTGCCTGGGCAAGTCTGCGCCCGAGGCAGTCCGCGCCGCCGAGCTTGTCATCGACGGCAAGCGGGTCTGGTGGTGGCGCTCGGGCCGTCACGTCTGCGCCCTGGTAGCTAAGTCTGAAGATGATGGCCTGCGCCGGCGCATGGAGCAGATGCGCGCGATGATGGACAATTAGGCCCGCCCGCAGAATCACAAAAATCCCGCGTGAGTCCCCGTGCGATGTGCCGACTACTCCTGTGATGAACAGGGGACGGCTATGAAATGGACGATCGCGTTGCTGGGTTGCGCTTCGCTGTTGCTGGCGGCATGTGGCGGCGACAGTGCGTTGCGCGGCGACATTGCACGCATGCAGTCACAGTTGACGGCACTGGAGGCCGAGAACGAGAGTCTGCGAGAACGCATTGCCACGCAACAGCCGGGGGCAAGCGACGAGGCATTGCTGCGCGACCTGCTGGCGCGTGTAGATCGGGCAGAATCAAGCCTGAGGCAGGCGAATGAGCGTATCAACAAGCTGCAGACCGGAGGCAAACAAGCCGAAGCAGAGGCTGTCACTGGCGAAGAGACCGCTGAGAAAGCAGGCGACGAGGCATACGCCGAGTTCAAGGCGCTGCAGGAACGATATAACCAGGAACGCGATGCCGAGCGTGAAGTGCGCCGCAGCGAGCAGCGCCAGCAGCGTCAGGCGCAGCTTGAGGACTTCGGGCGCCGCGCCAGGGAGGCAGGCCTCGAGTTCGACCCATCCAACCCGCGGGCAAGCGGCATGCAGATCTGGATGGACCCGGCAAAGCGCGAGCAAGCCATGAAAATCGCCGTGGACATGTACCACGAACAACGCCTGGCACCACTGAAGCTGACCGAACAGCAGACACGCGACGTGCTGCGCATTGAGGCGGAGACACGCCAGAAAGTCGCCGAAGTGACGGCCCAGGCGCGACAGACCGGCGCCGCGCCGGAAGACATTGTCAGCCAGACCGAGCAGGTGCGCAAACAGCAGGAGCAGGAACTGCAGCGCAGCATGACCGCGGAACAGTACGAGGAGTACAAAAAGTCTGCGGCGCAGGGCGCACTGCTGCCCGGGACGGTCGAAGAACTTGGCGGGATGCTGCCGCCTGGCATGATCCCCGGCTTTGGCGGCGGGCCAGGCAGCGGGCAGGGCGGATAGTCAACACCCTTGCGGAGGGCGCTGTTTGCGCTAAACCGGCTGCATGGTTGGTAGCACTCCTAAAGTCAAGGCGTTTCTGATCTGCGACCAGGTGATCCGCAGCACGGACGGCAAGTACACCGTGGTGGGCGTCTTCCGGCGTGTGCACGCGCCGCAGTTCCCGGTTTTTCACGCGCGCTTCGGTGTGTATGTGATGCTGGGCGAGATGAACGGCGAGTACGACCTGACCATTGAATTCATCGATCCGCACGGCGAAACCAGTCTTGGCAAAGCCGAGTTGCGCGGCTTGAAGCACAACCGACCGCTTGAAGACTTCGAGACGGGCATCAACCTTCCCGGCCTGCAATTCCCCAAGGAAGGCACCTTCGAGATCCACCTGAGTGTCAACGGCGACCTGCTGCACGTCGATACCATCCAGGCCATCAAGGTGGACGCCGCCAAGGGCCCGCCGACGCCTCCTGAGCCAGCCTGAGCCCTCGTGCCGTTGCGGCTGCAAGTATGCGAATTATAAGGGGGACAGGCGCGTCGAAGCGTCAAGTCCGCATGGAGAGCAGTGCAGATGGCCACAGCCCAGGCCTCCGAGCCCAAAACCCAGACGATCGTCAACGACCTGGTTCTTCACGTTGCAACCGCAAACGGCAGCGGCAGCCAGACCAGCAACATGGTTCTGCTGCGGTCGCTGTTTGCGATGGGGATTCCGGTCAGCGGCAAGAACCTGTTTCCCAGCAACATTCAGGGGCTGCCAACGTGGTTCACGATTCGCGCCAACAAAGATGGCTGGATCGCGCGCAAACAGGATGCAGACATCGTCGTTTGCATGAACCCCGAAACCGCCGACGAGGACGTTGAAACAGCGCGCAAGGGCGCGGTTCTGGTCTATGAAGAGACGCTGAACCTTGCCGACAAACGTCCTGACTGTGTGCACTATGCCGTGCCGTTCAAGAAGCTGGTGATCGAGTGCTGTCCTGACGCACGGTTGCGCAAGCTGGTCATTAACATGCTGTACGTTGGCGTGTGCGCGCAGCTTTTCGGCATCGAGATGGACGAGATTCGCAAAGCCATCGCGCACCAGCTGGCGGGTAAGCAGAAGGCGATCGACCTGAACGTACCGGCTGTCGAGCAAGGCTACAAATGGGCAGCCGAAAACCTGAAGAAGACAGATCCGTACCTGCTCGAGCGCATGAACGCCAATAAAGGCAAGATTATCATTGAGGGTAACGCCGCGACCGCGCTGGGGCTGATGTACGGCGGCGTCAGCGTCGTCACCTGGTACCCGATTACGCCCAGCAGCAGCCTGTGTGAGTACCTGGAAGAGTACCTCAACAAGTACCGTATGAAGGACGGCCAGAAGACCTTCGCTGTCGTGCAGGCCGAGGACGAGATAGCCGCGGTCGGCATGCTGGCCGGTGCCGGCTGGGCGGGTGCCCGCGCTTTCACCAGCACCAGCGGGCCGGGCATCAGCCTTATGAACGAGATTATCGGGCTGGGCTACTTCGCCGAGATTCCGTTCGTCATCTGCAACGTGGCACGCACCGGTCCCAGCACGGGCCTGCCCACGCGCACCATGCAGGGCGACGTGTTGAGCCTGTTCTATGCCAGCCACGGCGACACCAAGCATATCGTGGTGATTCCCAACTCGCCGAAAGAAGCGTTTGAAATGGCCGGCGAGGCGCTGAATCTGGCTGAGGAATTTCAGACGCCCGTCTTTATCCTGAGCGACCTCGACCTTGGCATGAACTACTGGATGAGCGACCGGTTTGAGTATCCGACCGAGCCGCTGCGCCGCGGCAAAGTCTTGAGTAAGGAAGACCTGGA
Organism: uncultured Planctomycetaceae bacterium; assembly: GCA_964652605.1. Classification (GTDB taxonomy): domain Bacteria; phylum Planctomycetota; class UBA8742; order UBA2392; family UBA2392; genus JADJRK01. The sequence goes on along the minus strand of CAZZBH010000007.1, from coordinate 36,301 downwards.
CCGCCTGAACGGGCAGTGGGGGCGCTATCGCGACGTGGACGGCGATGGCATTGCCTACCGCACCATCCCCGGCACCGACCATCCCAAAGCCGCCTATTTCACGCGCGGCACCGGCCACACACCCGACGCAACTTACAGCGAAAAGCCGGAGCACTGGAAGGCGAACATGGATCGTTTGGCGCGCAAGTTTGACACCGCCAAGACGCGCGTGCCCAAGCCCGAGATCCAAAGTGAAGGCCACGCAGCCGGCTTGATTTTTTACGGCACCACGACCCAGGCGATCACCGAGGCGCTGGCTGAGCTGGACACCCGGCACGGCTTGCGGCTTGACCTGTGCCGCCTGCGGGCGTTTCCGTTCACGCAGGAGGTTGAAGATTTCCTGCACAGCCATGAGCGCGTGTACGTCGTCGAGCTGAACCGAGACGGTCAGATGCGCATGGCCATCAACGCAGAGCTGCCGCGTTTTGCCAACAAGTTGAAGAGTGTGCTGCACTACGACGGAATGCCGCTGACAGCGGATGCCGTAGTGAAGCAGGTCGTGGCAATGGAACACGAGAAGTAGGGGTGGCTGGTCTGAACGCGAAGCGTCAGCCAGCTTTCTGGAGGAGCAACACATCATGGCAGGCACTGCTGAAGCCCCATCCACCAACCGCGCCGGTCTGGCCAAGAAGGATTACGCCGGCAGCAAAAGCACGCTGTGCATCGGCTGCGGCCATGACCTGATTACCGGCCGCCTGATCGACGCCTGCTTCGACAATTCGATCAAGCCGGAAAATGTCGTGAAGATGTCCGGCATCGGGTGCAGCAGCAAGACGCCCGCGTACTTCATGAGCCGCAGCTTTTCGTTCAACAGCGTGCACGGCCGCATGCCCAGTGTTTCGACGGGGGCGGCGCTCGCGAACCGCAACCTCAAGCTGATCGGCGTCAGCGGCGACGGCGACACCGCCAACATCGGGCTGGGCCAGTTCATGCACGTGATGCGCCGCAATCTCGACATGACCTACATCGTTGAGAACAACGGTGTGTACGGTCTCACCAAGGGGCAGTTCAGCGCCACCGCCGACAAGGGCAGCAAGCTGAAGCACGGGCAGGTCAACCACATGCACGCCATCGACCTGTGCGCGCTTGCCGTTGAACTTGGGTGCGGATTCGTGGCGCGCATGTTTGCCGGCAACACCAAGATGATGCGTCAGGTGACGCAGGCCGCGCTGGCGTACAAGGGCACAGCGCTGCTGGACATCATCAGCCCGTGCGTGACATTCAACAATCATGAGGGCAGCACCAAGTCATTTCCGTGGATGAAGTCGAACGAGCTTGCGCTGCACGACATCGGTTTTGTCCCGGCCTACGACCCGCACTTTGAAGAGATGGATCACGGCGAAGAGCGCGTCGTCAAGCTCGGCGATGGCAGCCATATCACGCTAAAGGCCCTCGACAAGGATTACGACCCGACCAGCCGCGCCGGTGCGCTCGCGCTGCTGGCGGAGTACCACGAAAGCGGGAAGACGCCCACCGGCGTCATTTACCTCAACAAGGAAAACCCGCGCTTTGTGGATCACCTTGGAATGGTTGATGTCCCGCTGTCTTCGTTGACGCAGGACAGTCTTCGCCCGGCGCCGGACACGCTGGACGAGATCATGGACAGCCTTTCCTGACGCCGCACTCAATTCACGGGCACCGCGGGGGTGCGCTCTGTGACGCCTTGATCGGCTTCGTCCAGCGCCTTGCCCACGACGGTGCGCGCGTCAAAGCGCAGCTCGGCGTCTGTCGGCTCAAGCTCACGAACGATGCGGCGCGCGGATTTCACATCCCGCGCGATCACCCAGTATGAACGCTGGTAGTGGCGCATTGTGGGCTCAAGCTCGTCGTCGGAATCAAGGGCCGGTACGCGCACGTTGACCGTCAGCTCATAGCGATGCGCTCCGCGCAGCCGGCGCCGGTCAAGAAAGCGCAGTTCGGCAAGGCTCTGCGTGCTTGCATCGCGCGCGCGACGCAGTTGCTCCAGCAGCCGGGTTCGTGCCAGCTGCCGACGCCCAAGCTCGCGCAGGCAGGCGGCTTCGTTGGCGGTCAGCACGTCCAGAAACTCGGGCTTGCGCGCGCTTGCCGGCGCGGCGCCGAGAACTTCCCGCATGCGGCGCGCGGCCTGCAGCGCCGCGTCGTATGCTCCCATGCGGCGCAGACAATATGTCTGCTGTGCCAGCATTTCAAACGCATCCGGCGCAACGCGCAGGCCCTGTTTGCAGCGCCTGGCCGCCAGTGCGTACTCGCCCTGCGCCGCCAGCGCGAGCGCCCAGTTGTAGTGGGCCTCGGCGCAGGCGGGATCGAACGCAAGCGCCGCCTGGTACTGTGCAATGGCGCGGCTGTGCGCGCCACTAAGCGCAAACGCGTTGCCAAGGCCAACCAGATTCCGCGCTGAACGCGGCGATGCCTCATGGGCGCGCTGCATCCACTTGACTGCTCCCGCCGGGCGACGCAGCGCCAGGTAGCACGCACCAACCATGTAAGCAGAATCCTCGTCACCGCGCGTTCGGTAACAGTCTCGAAACTTGGCCAGCGCACGCAGCGTGTAGCCGTGACGATGCAACACGTGTGCGTAGTTAAACTGTACGTGCGGGGCTTGACGCGAGTCGGCCAATCCCAGTGCGCGCTTGTACTTGTCGATGGCTCCACGCGCGTCGCCGAGATCTGACAGCACGTTGCCCCATGCATCCAGCGCCGCAAAAAAACGTCGGTCGTGCCGCAGACACGCTCGAAAATGCGTCGCGGCTTCCTGCAGGTCACCACGCCGCGCAAGCGTCAGGCCCCAAAGGTAGTGCGCCTCGACCAGCAGCGCATCTTCAAGCCGATGCAAGTCAAGGGTTTCAAGCAGCATCTGCGCACGGGCGTAATCGTGCTGCCGATACAGCTCAAGCGACTGGCGCAGAGTCTCCGTGTCGTCGCGCATGGCGCAATTCTAGCAAAGCGGTCGGGGTCAGGGCGTGACAGTTGCGGCGGCTGGGGCCGAAGCCGCAATGCTCACCGCACCGGTCGATGGGTCGATGGCACGTGCCGTGCACGAGACAGTCATCAAGCCGGATCGTGCCGGGTCAGTATCCAGCGTCAGCACCAGCGTGTCCGTGTCGGCAACCTGCGTCAGAGTTGCCGGCAAGGCATTGCCGCCCGTTGAAGCCAGCACGAGCGAGGCTTGCCACAGGCCGGCGCTCGCGGGTCCGGGGAAGAATGCGTCCGTCAAGTGGAACTCCGCCGTTTCGCCATCAAAATCAATCGTTACCCGCAGGTCCGTCAATCGCAGGTTGCGCATGGCTGCGCCGGAAGTCGGCACTCCTGTCACGTCTATCTGTACCTCAAATGGGTCGCCCGCGGCAATCGCTGCCGGGATGTTGACCACAGGGGCCTGCAACATCGGTGTGGCGTCCGGAGCAACAGGTGAAATTTCTGCAGTTCGATTGAATCCGACAACGTCACCCGTTGAAACGACGGGGTTACCCGCGCCGGCGCTGACACCCTCAAGCACCGGCGTAATGCGCACGGGCGCGCCCGCAACCAACCCTGAGCCAAGCTGCGTGTCGAGAAAAACGAATCGGTAGTCAATCCGCGCAACATCGCCCGGGTTCAGCGTCGCAACCTGCAGGGGGTCGGTGAACACAATAGAACGGCCGGTTGCGCTGCCGCCGAACACGTCAGGTGTCATTGCCACGCCGAGCTGGCTGAAGGCGCTCAACGTAAAACTCAACCCGATGTCGTTCACGGCGTGGGGTGCCGGGTTGCATACCCGAACCCGCAGTTCATAGACATTGTCCGTGGCTGCATCCAGCAAAGCGGGATCGGTGGCGTCGTCGTAAACATTGTTGCCAGCCGGTGTGTGCAAAAGCGTGCCTGTTGTGTCAACCCGGCCGATCTCGACGTTGATCAGCAGCGGCTCGATGCGATTCGTGACGCGTGCGTCAGTGGTCAGCACGTGGTTGACCGCCCGTGTGTTGGTTGAAAGCTCCGGCAGGTTCTGCAGCATCAGCCGCAGTACGCGAAAGTCGGCACCTGACGGCACCTTCAGTTTGCTGTGCACGCTGCGCGTGGTTTGCTCAAAGTCGGGCAGCCGCAGCCGCAACTCATTGTCACTGTGGTAAAGGTACTCGCCATCAACGCCCACCGAAGCGCGATCGACCCGGAAGTCGGTCTTGCTGTCATTGGCCTGGCGAATCACAAAGCGGTCCGTGCGCCGGAAGCCCTGGCCGCGGATGGTCATTTCCACATTGCCCGAAGTCGAAAAGTTCTGCACGTCAAACGAGTCGATCCGCGTCGGCCGCAGGGCACCTGTTGCGTCATTCTGGATCGCAAGCATGTCTGTGGGTGCCGGAGAAAAGTTGCCGTCGTTGGCCGCGCCGGCCGCCGTTTGCTCAACGGCATCCAGCGGCACCGATGCCACAAAGCGCATCAGCCGCGACGCGCCGTCAATGTCGCGCCCGACCACGCTGGGGACAGTGTTCAGGAATGGTTGCGGTGTGCCGAAGTACATGCCGTCCAGCACGCCATCCTGGGCGTCGCTGAACAGTGCCTCATAGAAATCCAGCGCGCGGTCGTTGGGGTTGGCGGTCGTGTTCACAAATTCATTGGCAGCTTTGGCAAGCTGTAAGCCAGCATAGGTGTAGGAAACGGACCGGGCGTTTTCCTCCAGATAGAACGGGCGCGGCGCCGCAAAGCCGGGGCCGTCGGGCGGCGCGGGATTCTCTGCGCCCAGGTGCGAACGAATGCCGAAGTTCGCCGCTGCCGCGGCGTGTACCGCGTCTGTGATGGCGCGGTCAAAGCGCAGCTTGCCTGGTCCCGCCTGTTCATGCGGCAGGCGCATCAGGCTGTGAAACGCGACGGTGGTGATCGGGTTGATGGAGACAATGTCTTCACCGCCAAGCCATTCCGTCATCACGGCAACCCAGGGCTGTCGCGGCTGATCAAAGGCCACGGCGGGCGTGCCGCTGGCGCCGAAATCGAGGTACATGGCGCGTGAATCGGGGCGCGCCACCAGCACAAGCGGTCGGCCCAGGTAGTGCTCGTCAAGCTCAATAGAAAAGCGGCCAGCGGAGTTCGTTCGCCCGGTGGCGATGCGGCCCTGCGCGGAGTCAAGATTCTGAAAGGTAAGGGCGTTGTAAACTTCAACCAGGCAGTCTGACACCGGCGGATAGCCGACGGCGCCTTTGACGCCGGCAAAGGCGTCGCGATTGACCTCGTCGCACGCAGCCAAAAGCAGCAAGGCAAGGGCAATGGCCGCCACCTGCGATGGCTTGCGCGTCAGGCAACGCCGGGTGTGGTTGAGGATTGGCGGCACGACTACTGGGCTCCTGCTGCGATTGCCCAGGCAAGCATGCCAACAACCGCAACGATCGCCAGCAGCAGGCCCAAACAGCCCTTCTTTGCAGGCAGGCGCTCGGACTGCCGGCCTGAGACGCGGCCCGGGATCGACTTGGCTTCGTCGGGGATTGCGCCTGCGCTGTCATCCAGATGGCGCAGCTTTGCAAGTGCGTCGTCCAGGATCCCACCAAGGTTCGGATACTTGCGACGCAGCGCCTTTAGAGTTTCCAGCGCCTTCTGTGAGCCGCTCTCGCCCAGGTACGGGGCAATCTCCGCGATGTGGCTTTCCTTCAGCTTTCCTTGCGCGACCAGGTCACACAGGTAGTTGGCGCCCGGCTCATACTTTCCCTCGCGCATTGCGGAGATCAGCCGATTGACCGTCAGCCTGCCCTCGACGATCCAGTCGGTCAGCATCTGCCGGCCTTCGCCGGGATAGTCCGCCATGCCGACCAGTGCGATGTTGACAGCTTCGCGCAGGCCCGATTGCGCGCCCTCACGGATCAGCGGCACGGCGTGCGGGTTGCGCATCTCCGCTGCCTGCGACATGGCTTCGCGCATGCCCGGCTCGCCTTGCTTCATGCGTTCGCGGATGCGATTGAGCTGAGCCTCAAGCTGCGGCGACGGCACGACCAAGCCGCGGCCGCAACCTTCGCAGTCGAATTTCTGAACCTGCGCGCGGTCAACGTGAAACTTCTTGCCGCAAATGCACTCGACGTAAACCGTCATGGAGTCCTTTCCAGCGGCGGGAGTCTAGCCCCCCGGCAGGTCGCAGCCAAGGGTGTTGAAGACGCTGGAAAGTTCAAGCGGGCTGGCGTCCTACTGGTCCTGATACGCCTGGGGGCGAAGGTACTCGCGAATACTGAAGGCCGCCGGCTTGGCGCCTTGCTCGTAGCCGACAACCTCGATGTCCCAGAGGCCGTCCTGCACGGCTTTGCCGCCGTACTGCAGCTTCGGGCCCATGCTGTCCTGCAGCTGGACCCAGCCATCATCGAAGTGAAAATCGCCCAGCAGCCGCAGCCCGGCAAGGCCCATACCGCCATCGCGCACAGCCCTGTGAAGCTCGTTCAGGTCGATGGGGGTGGTGCGCGTCCACTCAAACCAGAGAACCTGGTCGTCCATGCTTGTCTGGATTTTTGCGCCGAACCGGCGTTGGAGTACAGACTGCACTCCATCGACTCATTCTCATCACACTCAGCCGGCGACGAGCAGATACACGATGGGAGGCGACTGCTTCTGTTCCACCGTCGCGGGCTCGTTTGTTGCCGGGAATGCGGCCTCTTCCTGCCAGGTCAGATTGCGGCGCTTCTCGGCGGTGTCGAAGCCGCTGCCGATGTGGCAAGCGGGTAGCATGGCAACCATGGCCAGCACAAGTCCGTTCAGAGCAAATCGGGTTGTGTGCCAAGCCGGACTCATGTCGCGAACCTCCACGCCACGCTGAAGCGGAATGATAACTCTTCCACGAGTTGATGGTGGTGCCCGTCACGAAAAATCGGGACAGAAAAATAGGCCTTCAACTCCCACCATGGTTTTGGATGCCACTGGATTTTGGGCTCAAGGTACAGTGCACTTGCGCCGGTGTCGTTCACGCGAGCGCCGTTGTCGCGGTCATAGTCGGTGTGCGAAAACATCAGTCCAAGCGCGAGAAACATGGTGTTGCCCGGGAACTTCTCCTGAATCACGCGGTACTTGACCTCAAAATCCTGTGCAAAGTTGTCGCCGAAGTCGTAGCCACTGCCGCCAACGCCGGCGCTTCGCCACTGGTAGCTGGTGTGCGCCGCCAGCTCGAGCTTGTTGTTGCTGTAGGCGGCGACATGCGTGAAGGTCAACGAGAACGAGCCACGCCCAAGCTGCAGGTCGCGTGGCACGTACACGCCGGAGGTTGTTGCGCCGCTTTCGCCTGTCGGCAGATCAACGATGACCGACGCGCTGAGCGACGCGCCGCGCTGGCTGTCGTCGCCGGGTACCCACCACAGATAGCGCATGCGGGCGCCCAAACTGATATCGCCGATGCCACGAACGCGATCTGTGATCACCCGATCCTGCGCGTGTGCCCGAAACTCCCGCCAGATCATCGGCACGACCATCGAAAGCGTCCACTCGCCGGGCAGCGCGCGCGGAAGGCTGTAGTTCGCGCCGATGCCCAGGCGATGATCGGACGTAAACAGGCTGTCGCGGTTTCTCACCGGGGTGAAGTCGTCAAACATGCGCGTTGCGAATGAGTGCCGGTGCGCGGCGTACAACTGCAACCCGCCCGCGAACAGCGGCTCAGCCTCTACAAAATTGACGCCGACCTCCGGTTCAGCCCACAAAGGGGCTCAGAGCAAGATCAGCGCAATCGCATACAGCATCCTCATGAGTCTGAGTGTGTTACAGCCGTCGCCCGGCATCAAGGCGCTAGCGCGCACCGCCGTGGAACATCAGTCTCTGTCCGCCAGTGCTGAGCGCAGTGGTGTTGTGCGTCGCGAGCTCTTCGGGACGCACTTTGCGCGGCTGAAAGCGGCGCAGGCGGTTGCCGACGACGCTGCCGTAGCGGGCAGCCAGCTCATCAAAGCTGCATGTGAGAAATGGAAAGCGTTCTATCTCGATATGCGGAAGGGCTTGCTCCACCATGAGGTCAACTACGCCGTCGAAGTCTTCGTAGCGACTGCCGTGAAACTCGCTGCGCCCTGAGAAGCGCCGCAGGTCGCCGTTGAACTGCGGGTGGATGTGGTACAACTCATGCAGCAGCGTGTTCAGCCGGTCACGCGGCGGCTGGTCAAGAAACCGCGGCAGAAAGTAAGTGACGTAGTACAGAATCTCCTGGCCGCGCACGCGGATCACCGGCCAAAGCCAGGCGTTGCCGTCGCGTGTCTGGTGATCGCGCCTGCCGTGCTTGAAGCGCAGGCCGTGGCACTGAGCGTAGATGCCGTACCGCGATCTTGAACGCGCCTGGCTGACACCGTGCAGGATTTGCCCCGGCTGCAGGTGCGAAAGCTGATCCACACGCCGGCTAAGCCGGTGCACAAGCAGGGCAACGTCGTCCGTCAGGTTGTATCCGCGCCGGGCCATGCGCCCCAAGTTAGCGTGCGATGCGACAAGCATGGCGCGGTGTGAGTTGATTGTGGGAAACCGGCGCTCTACGCAGCGCTGCCCGTCGCTACACTTCGCGCATGGAAGAGCACGTCTGGCACTCGTTGGCTTACGTCCTGCCCGGCACCATCGCGGCTGCGCTGGCGCTTCATGGCGGCGCGATGCTGACGGCGCAACTTGCGCGTTTGGCGCAACTTGCCGCCGATCAAGGCAGTGCCGTGCCACCGATTGTGTGGTTGTACTTCCGTGCGACGGCGCGGGTTTTGAAGCTTGCGGCATTGGCGTTTCTTGCTGGCGCTGCATCAGACTTTGTGCTGTCGCGATTCTCTTCGGATGTGCTTCCAGTCCGCATACTGGGCTACGGCAGCGCAGCGTTTCTGCTGGTTGCGTCTGTCTTGGGGTTACTGCAATCAGTGGCTGACTATCGACTGCGGCTACACCATGCCGCGTGGCGTGCCGCCTACTTTTGCGGCGGTTTTGTGGGCGTACTGGCGGCGGCTTGGGGGCTTTCGCTGCTGGTGGTGCAGGGCCGGGTGTGGTCCTGACGCGCCCACAGGGCCGGTTGCAGGGCGAACCAGAGTCTTGCAGCATCCCCGACCGCGATTACAATCTGACCACAACATGCGGAGTGTCGGAAAACAACGCAGGGACATAGACACGGCTGGAAGCGTGCGTGCTGTAAGGCGTTACGCGCAGCCTATGATAGGCATGCCTCACAACCAGGTTGCATGACCGGCGCGCCCGGGGGCCCAGAAACCCCCGGGCGTGTTGTATCTGGAGACTGGAGATGCTTGACCGATCTGTTCTGGTGCTGAACAAGTCGTGGACGCCAATCGCGATCACCACGGTGAAGCGTGGTTTTTCGCTGGTGTTCCAGGATCACGCGCACATTGTTCACCCGGAAACTTATGAGATGCACACCTTCGAGAGCTGGCTTGTCGAACATTCGGCCCCGGCTGACTTTCCCGTGCCGCCAGACCAGGCATGGGTGCGAACAGCCAACCTGATGATTCGCATCCCGGAGGTTCTCGTACTTGGCCGCTACAATGGCGTGCCGCGCCGCGAGTTGGCTTTCAACCGGCGAAACATCTACCGCCGCGACGCGTTTCAGTGTCAGTATTGCGGTGGCAAACCGGGGTTGAAGCATCTGAGCATCGACCACGTGATCCCGATCAGCCGCGGCGGTGCGACCACCTGGGAAAATTGCGTGGTGGCCTGCGTGCGTTGCAACACCCGCAAGGGCAACCGCACGCCTGAGCAAGCCAGCATGCCGTTGCGCACCGAGCCCGGCAAGCCGAACTGGAACGACGGTGTCGGCGTTGGAGAGCGCGCCCCGCGCAGTTGGTCGCGCTTCGTGAACAGCTAGGCAGTGCAGCCCCGGGCGCAAGCTCGGGGCTGTTCCCGATAATCGCTCAAATCCTTCCCTTCTGCCGAAGTCTGACGGTTTTCGCATCGCGAGATACACTGGCGCCATGGCTGACGCCGGCGAAACCACAGCAATGCAGGAGGGCAAGCGGCAACCACTTCCGGTCGGGTGGTTTGCGCTGTTCACGCCATCGGACGCGATGCCGAAAGACCGCGGCCTATACGTCAAACGTCGCGGGATTGTGATGCTAGCCGCGCTGGCAGTGATTGCCATCTGTTGGGGGCTTGGGCAATCGGCGGAGTTCACAGAGCATGTGTACGCACGAGGGTTCGGGCAGACTGTGGGCCGCGGGTTGGCCATGGCCACCGGCGTGCTGCCGACCAGTATCGCGGAATTGCTCGTGGTCGTCGTGCTTGCCGTTGTGTTGTGGACAGGCAGCCGTGCGGTCTGGCACGTAGCGCGGCGAAAGCGGCGCGTGCTGAACGCGATTGCCGCCGGCGCGTTGTGGTGGGGTGCGCTCGCGCTGGTAGTCGTGGCGCTGTTTTATGTGCTCTGGGGCATCAACTATTTTCGGCCCGGGCTGATTGAGCGGCAGGGTTGGCAGGATTACGCCGAGCTCCCCGCCACGCGTGAAGCCCAAATCGAGGAGCTGTCGGCGCTGTGCGAGCGACTTGTGATTGCCACCAACCGTGAGTACGTGGCCGCGATGGGCAGCGACGACATCGGTGCGACCAGTTTCGTGCGCGCGAATTTGAGTGCGGTGGACGAAGATCTTGAACGCGCCTTTGCCGCCGTGCAGGCAGATCTCGGGCTGGAAGAGTCCTTCGCTGCGCGCCGTGGACAAGCCAAGCCGCTGGCGCTGTCGCCGCTTTTGGATTACCTGCACATCGGGGGCTTCTACTTTCCGTGGACTGGCGAGGCGAACTACCACGCCGGACTGCCGGACGTGATGCTGCCGCTCACGATCGCCCACGAGAAGGCCCACCAGCGCTGTGTGAGCAGCGAAGACGAGGCGAACTTTTTCGGCTTTGCAGCGTGTGTGCGCGCAGAAAGTGCATACGTGCGGTACTCGGGCTATCTGTTTGCGCAGCGTCAGTTGCTGGGCGAGCTGGCGAGGCTTGACCGGGCCCGCGCGGCAGAGCTGGTCAAACAGCGCGTGCCCGGGGTGCAGCGCGACGTGGACGGGCTGTACGCATACTGGCAGAAGCTGCAGCAAGGTGTTGCCGGTGCCACCGGGAAGGTAAGCACGCAGGTGAATGACGCATACCTGAAGGTGAATCGCGTCGAAGGCGGCGTCGAAAGCTACCGGATGTCATCGAAGCTGCTGATCGTTTACTATCGAAGGCTGAACGCGGGCCACGCGTGAAGTCTGAGGCTAGCCAATCGAGCCATTCCGCCCTGACGCAGCACCTGCGAGCCAGACATAAGGCCGCAGCACCAGGAAGTGAATCAAGGCCGGCAGATATGATCCTCGTAGCCATGTCAGGTGGAGTTGATTCAAGCGTGACCGCTGCGCTGCTTATGCGCGACGGGCATGAGCTTGTTGGCTTGTTCATGCGCAACGGCGTTACCGCCGGCAGCGCCGCGAAGTCGCACAAGCAGGGATGTTGCAGCCTTGAGGACAGCAACGACGCGCGCTTTGTTGCCGCGCAGCTGGGTGCACGCTTTTACGTGCTCAATTTCGCTGAAGACTTTAACCGCGTTATCCGCTACTTCGTCGATGAGTACAAACGCGGGCGGACGCCAAACCCCTGCGCCGTCTGTAACACTGACCTCAAGTTCGGCAAGTTGCTTGACTACGCCCGCCAGGTGGGCGCTGACAAAGTTGCTACCGGTCACTATGCGCGCGTCGAGCATCGCGAGGGGCGCTGGCGGCTGCTGCGCGGCGTGGATCGCGGCAAGGACCAGAGTTACTACCTTTTCGGGCTGACGCAGGAACAGCTTGCCCGCGCGGAGTTCCCTCTCGGCGGCTTGACCAAGGCGCAGGTGCGGACGCTCGCAGCCGAGTTCGAACTCAAGACGCGGGACAAGCCGGAAAGCCAGGAGATCTGCTTCGTGCCTGAAGGCGACTATCGCGCCGTGGTCGCACAGCACGACCCAGACGCGCTTCAGCCGGGGCCCATCGTCAGCACTCGCGGAGAAAGGCTTGGCGAGCACGGCGGTGTGGCCGGTTTTACGATTGGTCAGCGCCGCGGCATTGGCGTGTCGGCGCGGCGCCCGCTGTATGTGGTCGGCATTCAGCCCGAGACGAACACCGTCGTCGTGGGCGAAGAAGACGACCTCGCCATTGAGCGGATCCTGGTCGCTGACCTGAACTGGATCGCCATCGAAATGCTGGCGCCAGGGCAAAGCCTGCGCGCAATTGTGAAAGTCCGCTATCGCCACGAAGGCGCGCCGGCGACATTGATCGGCGAGCCAGGCGGCAGCGTGCGCGTGCAGTTTGACCAACCAGTGCGCAGCGCCGCGCCGGGCCAGTGCGCGGTGTTTTATGCCGAAGATTCCGACGAGGTCCTCGGCGGTGGCTGGATATTGTAGCCAGCCTTAGAGCTGCACCCAGACACTCTTTTCCTGCGTCAGTGCGTAAAGGGCCTGCACGCCCATTTCGCGTCCGTAGCCGCTGGCTTTGTAGCCACCGTAGGGCACAGCGCTGTCGTACCAGTTGTAGCAGTTGACCCAGACGCTGCCGGCTTTGATGGCCTTGGCGTAGCGGTGTGCCTTGCTGACGTCGCGTGTCCACACCCCGGCCGCCAGACCGTATTCGCTCGCGTTGGCCTTGGCAACCAGCTCATCAAACTCGCTGAACTTCTGCACAGCCAGCACGGGCCCGAAAATCTCTTCGCGCGCGATGGACATCTCCGGTTTCACGTCGGTGAACACCGTCGGTTTGACAAAATAGCCTTTGTCGCCCATGCGCTCGCCGCCGGCGGCCAGGCGCGCGCCTTCGGCTTTGCCCTTGGCGATGTAGTCCAACGTAGTTTTGAACTGCTCTGCATTATTCTGCGGGCCGTAGCGCGTCTCATCATCAATGGGGTCACCGTGGACCATCTTGGCGGCGCGCGCAGCCAGCTTCTCGACGACTTCGTCGTGCACCTTGTCTTCGACGAACAGTCTCGAGCCTGCGGTGCACACCTCGCCCTTGTTGTAGAAAATCGCGGCCTGCGCGCCCTTTACGGCTGTGTCCACGTCGGCGTCTGCGAACACGACGTTGGGGCTTTTGCCACCCAGCTCCATCGTCAGTTTCTTCAGCGTGGCGGCCGCGTCGCGCACCATGCGTACGCCTACGCCTGTGCTGCCGGTAAAGCTGATGCCGGCAACTTTGGGATGCTCGACAATCTGCTGGCCGACTTCGCTGCCCTTGCCGGTGAGCACGCTGACAACGCCCGGCGGAATTTTTGCCGCCTGGATGCACTCGGCCAGCAGCAGTGCCGTAAGCGGCGTCGGGTTGGCCGGTTTGAGGATGATGCAGTTGCCCGCTGCAATGGCGGGCGCGATCTTGCGTGCAGCCATCATCAGCGGAAAGTTCCAGGGCGTGATGCCGGCTACGATGCCCAGCGGCTCGCGCAACGTGTAAACAAACAGGTTGTCGTTGACGGGGATGGTCTCGCCCTGCACGGCGCGAAGCACGCTGGCGTAATATTTGAAGTTGTCGGCGGTCATCGGCACGTCGATGGACATGTTCTCGCGCACCGGCTTGCCGGCGTCGATGGCCTCCAGCGCGGCGAACTGCTCGCGACGCTTCATGATTTCGTCGCCGACTTTCCAGATCAGGGATGAGCGTTTTGCGGGGGGCGTTGCGGCCCATTCCGGCGCGGCATTCTCGGCGGCCTGGATGGCGGCTTCCAGGTCAGCTTGGCCGGCCATGGCAATCGGCGCAATCACTTCTTCAGTGGCCGGGTTGACGGTGTCGTAGGTGCGCTTGTCGGCGGCGTCGGTGAACTCACCGTTTATAAAGAGTTTGGTCGGGAATTGCGCGGGGATTTCAACGCGTGCCATGTCGGTTCCTTTCGTCGAGTGCGGAAGTCTATGCGGCAGAGGATGATTTGGAACCACGGGCCGGCGCGAGTGGTCTCAATCCCTGCTCAATTTGCTGCGCGTTCCTCTATCGTTTTGGCCAGCACCCTGCGGAAATACACTGGCCCAACCGCAGTGCGTTCAATCTTCTCGGCATGCTTGACACCGGCCAGTTGCCGCCATGCCTGCAAAGCCACGCTTGACGGCTTGAGAATGAATTCTGTGGTGTCCAGTTGCAGGTGTTGCCGGTTGTAGCGATCGCTGTAGGGCGCCACGCCGGTGCCGAAAACGATCGCCTGTTGCTCGGCATGGTCGTGCATTTTCTCCGGCGCGAGCAACATGTCTCCGCTGCCCCGGGACAGGTCTTTCTTCGTGTACAGCATGCGCGCGGTCATCACTTCGTCGCGGCGGGCATCCAGCACGGGCCACAGCTCCCGCTTTAGCTTCGTGTCAAACCCGGCCTGCGTGGTGTATTGCAGCGCCATGGCCTCAAGCGCGTCCACGCCGATCACCGGCTTATCCAGCGCGTAGCCGATGGCTGTGGCGGCGGCGATGCCGATGCGAAGCCCGGTATAGCTGCCCGGGCCGTGGTTGACGGCGATCACGTCGATCTGTTCGCGTTTGAACTTGCTTTCAGCCAGCGCGCGATCAATGCACAGCATGAGCTCGGAGCCGTGCTTTCGTGGCCCGCTCACTTCAGCTTCGGCGACGATCTTGCCCTTGCGCAGCAAAGCCGCGCCGCCGCCTTCTCCTGATGACTCAATTGCCAGGATGATCCCGTCCATGGCCGGTGACTATCGGTGATGAAGGGCGTTTGATCAATGCGGCGCCGCCGATTGAGAAGTGCGGATTTCGGCACTTCGAGGCGCGCTCACTTGAGGTCTTTGCGCGCGGCCGCTGTCAGCTCTTTGGCTGCGGCGTCCAGAGAGGGCTGGTCTTCCGCCTCAACCATGATGCGCAGCAGCGGCTCTGTGCCCGAATAGCGCACATTGACGCGCCCCCGCGCGCCAAGGCGCTTCTGCACTGCCTTGTGGGCTGCAGCCAGGGTCTTCAGCTTGTTCAGCGGAGGTTTGGACTTCACCCGCAGGTTGATGATCGTCTGCGGGAACCTGGTCAATTGCGCGCAAAGTGCACTCAACGGCTTGCCGCTGCTGAGCATGACCTCAATGACGCGCAGAGCGGTGTACAGGCCGTCGCCGGCCACGTGGCCGTCATCATACAGGATGATGTGGCCGCTTTGCTCGCCGCCCAGTACGGCGCCGCGCTTTTTCATAGCCTCGGAGACATACTTGTCGCCTACGTCGGTGCGTACCAGCTTGATGCCTTCGGCCGCGAGGCTGCGCTCGAGGCCCAGGTTGGCCATGGTCGTGGTTACCACGGTCTGGTTTTTCAAGCCGCCACGCGCATTCATGTCGGTGGCCAGCAACGCGAGGATGTAGTCCCCGTCGCGGACCTCACCGGCTTCGTCAATCAGAACGCAGCGGTCGCCGTCACCGTCGAAGCAGATGCCGATATCCGCCTTCAACTGGCGCACAGCGTTGGCGCAACCCTGCGGGTGCAGCGAGCCGCAACGATCGTTGATGCGATCGTGCGTGTCGGGATAGCTGGGCGAAGCCGCATTCAGGAAGTAGACGTCCAGCGCGTTGTCTGCGCCGGCGCCGCCGGCGTGCATGCTGGCGCCCACGCGGAACTCCGGCACGGTGCTGCCGAAAGCAAGGCTGTGCACGAACTGGGAGAGGATCTGGGCGTCCACGCTGCGGGCACCGCAACCGGCATCGATCACGACGCTGAGCGGTCGGCGGTTGAGCTGCGCGAAGCGCTTGCGGAATGTCTCCACGATCCACTGCTCGTAGTGTCGCTCGCGGGCGATGTTCAGCCATCCGTAGCGGCCACCTTTGCGCTGCGTGTCACCGGCGGTCTTGCCGGCCAGCACCGCTTTCTCGAGGCGCTGCTCGACAGCGGCGGGTAGTTTGAACCCGTCCTGGCCGAATATCTTGATGCCGTTGTCAGTCGCAGGGTTATGACTGGCGGTGACGACAACCCCGGCCTGATACGGCCCGCGCGCCGTAAGGTAGGCGACCTCGGGCGTGCTCATCATTCCCGGCCAGTGCACGTCGCAGCGCTCAGTGATCAATCCACTGGCAAGTGCGAGCCCGACCATGTCGGCAGAAGGGCGAGGGTCAACGCCCACCAGCACGATCGGCCGCTTCTGCAGCGCGTTGCGCGCCGGCTTGTAGTTCGAATGCAAGTATGCGCCAAGCGCGCGCCCCAGTGCAAAAATTTGCTCAGGTGCCAGCGGCCCGCTGCCGGCTTCGCCCCGGATTCCATCGGTGCCGAACAGGCCCTGCGGGGCGGACGTGGCTTTGCGCTTGGCTTTCGGTGCGGACTTACGGGCCGCCTTGCGCCGAGGTGCGGGCTTTCGTGCAGGCTTTGCTTTCGACTTTGCCACTGGCGCTCCCGTTTGTGTGTGAGTTTGCGTGGAACCGCGTCACGAATCAAGGCGCGTGAGACGTTCGTGGCAGGTGCAAGGTGCCGGCGAAGCATCTTCGACGCTTAGAACAACTACTCTCGGCGCGGCCGGGGTGCCGGCACTGTCAGGATCCACTCGTTCTCGGCGGCCTCCTGCTCTTCGCCGCGCGGGATGCAGGTAACCAGGGCGATCTTGAGTTCCGGGTTAAGGGCCTTCAATTTCTCCGGCACGCCCAAGCCGCCGGCACTGTGGAAGTTGCCGTTAATGTGCAGCACGCGCGCGCCCGGGTTGGCCTGCAGCCAGTCGTGGATGCTTTCGGCCATCGTGTCGTCCTTGATGCACTGGGCAGCGTACATGTTTTCGAGGTTGGCGTTGTGGCCGTCGGTCGCGCCCATGGCGCGCATGAACTTGTCTCGATATGCACCGCGGTAAGCCTTCAGCTCTCGCGCGCTCCAGGCTTTCTCATCCTTGCTGAAGCTGTCAATCACCGCAGGGGTTTCCTTGAACACCCGGCTTGCGAGGCGACGGGGGATGTTGGCTGCCAGCACAGGCACACCTTGCGTTCGGCACAGTTCCACCAGCGGCCTGTAGTCGGCATAGTTCGGCCACGGGCGAGCTTCGGCCAGGAAGTCCTGCTCATCGATCATGGCCGACAGGTATCCGTCGAGATGGTGTTGCACGTCACGCTCGAACTGCTCGGTGGCCAGCGCGAGCGTGCGCCCGTCGCCGGCATAGTGCCGCAGCATCTCAAGCTGCACGCGGTGGGCGCCTGGGTTGCCGTGCAATTCACCGACAATCACCACGTCGAAATCGGACAACTGCTTTGCCAGGTCACCTGCCCTTAGTGCCGTCTCCTGCCCCTCGACCAGCACGCGGTAGTCGCGCGTGTGCAGCCGAAGCTCGGAGATGCGTTGCGCCAGCGTGTCGAAGTGCCCGCGACTGCGGATCACCCTCGCGCTGCGACCCCACGACCCCAGCGAATCCAGAAGCTGAGTCTGTTGCGCCTGCCATTCATTTTCTGAACGCGGGTGGATCAGGGCATCCACGCCGACGGCGCGCCGTAAGCCATCCGGCAGTTGCAGGTCAGCAACTGGCGGATCGATCAGGGCGAGCCCTTCTATTTGTGTTTCGGGACGGATGGCTACGCGCGCTGCCAGACTGCACGAGTCCAGCACGCCGACAAGGACAAGCCTTGTGTGCCTGTCGTCGAAAGGCAGTGCTGACTTCAGGTCTTGCAGTGCCTTGCGAACGGCGACGGTGCGCAAGGTGATCTGCTCATCAGGCGATCCGGCTACACCTTCCGCTAGGTTGACTTCGAGTACGGCGACCGTGGTTGTGTCGTCGCAGGCGTCGCGCATTGCCGCAAGCAGCGCACCTGCTTCCACGTCGCGCGGCGGTAGTGCAACCCACAGCTCACGCATGTAATCGGCTTGCACGTGCAGCGTGCGCGCGGTCGCAAGATCGATGCGCGCCTCGCCGGTTGCGTCCTGCTGCGCGATGGCGGCGCAGGCACTGAACAGCAGCAAAGCCAGTGTCATCAGTATGCGCATGCAAGCCTCCGGCTGGGAGCTTAAACAACTGCGCCCGCAACGAAAGGTCGCGGGCGTGCGGGTTGAATTGACTAGTCGTTGTGCGCGATGCGTGAGTGGGGGACAAAGACGCGGATCGGTGAGTCTTCAAATTCAAGTTCAACGCCGCTGGAAAGCACACCCACCAGCCGCGCCTTGCGGCCACCGGGTAGTGGAAAGTTGAAGTCCGGGCCGTCGAGAAGGAACACGCGCTCCTCGCCCTCGGGTAGAATCACGCGGTCAGGGTAAATCAGCACGCCAGCCGGCAAGGTGGTATCGGCTGCGCGAACGTTGGCAAGTCGAGCATCCACCACGGCGTTGCCCATTCCCAGCGCCCACACGCATGAGCGGTCGTAGGCGCCCGCGCCCTGCGGCAGCACGCCCTGGCGGGTTAAGGTAGCCGACTCAACTCCGCGCTCCCCACCCAGCAGTACATGTCGGCCCGCGCCCTCAAGTTCGGCACGGCCGTGAAGCATGGTTACACTGACCACTTCCGGCTCATCGCCCAGGCCGACGCGGTAGGGTGTACCCGGCGAGTACACAAGCCGATCACCACGGATGCCCACGCCAAAGTCGGCGAGAGCCAGGCTGAACCCGCGGCGGAATGCCTCCGCGTCGAGTTGTGTGCCGAAAAAGGTTACGCGCTGGCGTTTCACGGCCTCGGGCAATTCGCGGTCGTCCAATGCGAGGCCGTATTCGGCGCGCGCAAGCGGCAGCACCCGCTCAATGCTGGTGCGCTGGATTTCCACCATTTCGCCGCCGTTGAGAATGCGGGCGTGTTCGCGGTCGCGCTCAATGGCGACGACACTGCCCTGCTCAACGCGCAGAGTTTCAGCACCGACCTTGACCTGTGCCGCGGCGTGTGTCGCATCGACCACGACGCGGCCGCGATCCACGATAATGTCGTGTGTGCTCATGCCGGCAAAGCTGATCGCAGAGCCGCCGTCCAGCAACAGCTCTGCCGATGCGGTGCGGACGCGAAGCGGGCTGCCGAAGCGCGCCTCAACCATCTCGCCCTGTGAAATGTACGAGCGATGACCGTCGGCGTCCGTAACCGTGGCGACGCTGCGCGGCGGCCCCTCGGGCAGATACACCATGGTCAAGCCAACCAGCAGCACCATGGCCGCCGCCGCGGCAACACGCGGCAGATAAACGGCCAGCGCCGTGCGAATGGAAATCACCGGGGCGAGCTGCTCTGCGCCTGGAATCTCGTCCGTCAAAACAGCCGAGCGCACCAGGCGGTCAACGACGCTCTGCGGCACATCGTCTGCCGGAACACTGCGCAATACCACAAGCCGCTGTAGCAGGCCCTGGTATTCCGCCTGCAGGGCGGGGTCGGCGGCCAGGGCGGCATTCATGCGGTCTGCCTCAGCGGCTGACAGGTCGCCCATGGCCAGAGAAATCAGTTGTTCACGTGCGCGGTCCATCGGGTCCTTTTTGTCCCCTGTATGTGTAACGCCCGTCGTTGGGTTTGGTTGGCGGATTGGTGGTTGGCCGGAATCACTTCAGCCCCCGGCGTTCAAGGTATCGGGCCAGCGTATTGACGGCTTCGTGCACCCAGTACTTCACGGTGCCCTCGGGGCTGCCCAGAACCTCACTGATTTCTGCGTAGGGCATGTCCTCATAAACTCGCAGGATCAGGGCCTGGCGCTGATTCTCAGGCAGCTCCGTGATGGCAAGGCGCACCTCGTCAACCAGTTCGCGCGACTGTGCGATGTCGTGCGATTCGGGGTCTGCGCCCTGCAGCAGCGCAGCCATGCTGCGTTCCTCATTGCCTGGCGCGCCTGCGTCAATACTGGCGTGGCGGCGCAGGCTTTCGCGCTTGAAATAGTCCAGGCTCAGATTGCGTGCGATCTGCAGGCACCAGGTCGTGAACTTGGCGCGGGGGGTGTAGGTGTGGGCGTTCTTGAGGACGCGAAGAAAGGTCTCCTGAAAGATGTCCTCGGCGGCCTCGGCTTTGCCAACCATCTTGAACACGAAGTTGTAAACCTGTCGCCGGTGCCGGTTGACTAGAGTCTCAAATGCCCCTTCATCGCGGGACTTGACGAAAATCTTGAGCAGTTCGAAGTCGGTACAGTCGGGCAGGGGTTTGCCGCCACCAGTTTTGGGCTTGGCCGGCAGGCGCCCCGTCGCTGCTGGTTGCTGTCGCCTGGCCACGGATTGCCCCGATCCCGGTAGTGTTGGGATGTAAAGTTGGCGGCATGTTATGTAGCAGCGGACGCCCTACAAGCCGCCATGGGTGGAACGACGCAGTGGGCAAAAGGTTGCACACGCCGGCGGAATCTTACATGGTGCACAGCCGCGTTGTTGAAAGCAGAATTACTGCAAGACTGGCGATAAATAGGCGGTTTGCGGCGATGGACCGGCGTACGTCGATGGAATTCAGGGCTCAAAATTTGACACGCGTGCGCCACGGTGTAATATTCCTGAAACAATCGTCGGAAGAGGGGCAGGAATGCGTCCAAATCTACCCAACACACGAAAGTCCCGCCGCGGTGGTGCGCTTGCCATCGCCATGATGTTCTTCGTGCTGATCACGATTGCGGGCACTGCGTTGCTTTCCATTTCTGGCTATCAGCGGCTGCAAACGATTGCAAACGGCATTGACGTGCGCCTGATGATCGCCGCAGAGGCAGGCATTGAAAGCGTCCGGGGGCGGTTCACTGTTGTTCCGGTGATCCAGGAAGACTGGCAGCAACTTCTGCCAACCGCAGGCTGGAACGAGATTGAGACTCTGACGGTAAACGGCATCAACGTTGTTGTTGAGGCGCGCCCGATTGGCGGGCCGTCTGTACCTACCGCGCGCATCCGCTCAACCGCCGGCTCGGGCACCAAGACACGCACGGTCGAGTACACCATCAAGGTTGCGACGTTCAGCGACTACGCCGTGTTCAATGCCTCGAATGAAACCAGCACGCTGGGTATTGATTACAAAGGCGTCGGCAACCTGTACTTTGGCGGCGACGTGGACGTACCCAACACGGGTGCGCAGATCTTCGGCAAGTCGCACATTGTCGGCGAGGTCCTGCAGGGATACGGGCCGGGCAACAACAGCGACACCGGGCAGGCTTGGGACTACCACTTTCCGATTGAGCCGCCGGGTGAAGACGAAAACGCAATTCCGATCCCCGTTTGGGCGGCGCCGTGGACCGCGCTCGAAAACGTCGCGCGCGGAACCAACGGTCACCTCTGGGCCGAGAACACACTTGGCATACAACTGACCGGCACGACCTATACCCGCTATTATGTGGAGCGCGTGTCTGGCAATGGCAACTTCCCCTCAGGGACAAACTGGCTGGACATTGACAGTTCCAAGACCTCAAGCACGTTTGGACCGGCCCAGCGCATTCGTACAGTCAGCTCTACTTCGGGCAATAACTGGCGCTTGCGCGTCGAGACAGGCATTCCGATCCCGGATGAGGGCGTAATCTTCGTGAAGACCCTGCCCGTGACCACCGCGAACCCGACGATGGCGGGGACAGCAAGGCTCGACGCTGCGTCAGGCACCAACGGTTGGACACAGCCTACGGATTGGGGCAACAACAGCTTTCAAGGCCCGACCGGCGGCTCCTGGCGGGGGACGGACCTGAATATTGTCCGCAAGAACGGCACCCTTGGCACTTCGTCCAACAAGGTGCTGCTGCTGTGGGGATGGCTGGAGGACCGACGTGTATCGATCGGCTGCGAGCACAAGATCATCCTGGCCGATACCATCAGCTACCGCACACTGCAGAACAACCCGCAGTATCGAATCTTTCATGGCGACGGCGTGAACGGCAAGCAGTCACCGGGTGCGTTAGGCTTCAAGGAGATGCTTGGAGTCATGTCCCGCGAGGACTGCCATTTGACACCAACATGGTGGCGTCCTGTCCCCAGCACACAGGTGCCAGGTGCGACAACGGGCGACCTTATTCCCGGGCACCATCCGACCGACGCGTTTCCGATGGACGGCGTGTTCTTTGCCGTGGCGGATACCCGCCCGCACCGCTTCATTGACGGCAATACGCGCGGCGAATTCTGGGGTCACGGCGGTTTGATTGCCGGCGGCTCATACGCTGCGGGCATGGGCAATCATTTCCGGGTGCGTAACTACCACTGGGACTATCGCCTGGCGCTTACCACGCCGCCCTTCTTCCTTCGCGCCTACAACGCATCGGCGGTGTTCCTGCCCGGCACCTGGCGCACGTACGACAGCTAAGCGTTGAACACGATTGAGCACGGGGGCGACGTTCGCGTCGCCCTCGGTGCTCTTTCATACCGTCCGGAAAGACGACTGCTTCACTGCCGAGATGCAAACAGGGTGAGGCTTTGGCGGTTTGGCGATTTGGCGGTTCGGCCTTCGAAGTGCGCACATGGCGGGCGAAGACATGCAAATCCGGCCGCTTAGCGCACGCGCACGAGGATGCTGTGAACTTCCGTCGCGCCCGTCACGAATGACTGGCCCGCAGCCGGCTGAATCGTCAGTGTAAGCGTGTAATCGCCGTTAGGAGCGGCGGGGGCGACTTCGATGCGGCCGTAGGGCAGCACATCCACCTGCCCCGGCGACGATGACAGCCAGACATACTCCACGAAGCTTGGGCCAGCCGAGTCTCCGTAGGGATGAAACTTTGTGCTGTCGCCGACCTGGTCAAGCGAGATGGCCCTTACTTGCGCCGATCCACCCGCCGCCAGCGTGACAGACTGCGGCACGCGCAGCGTCATGTCGTACTCACGCGTTGTCGAGTTGTTGATATCGCGCAACTGGTCCAGGGCGACAATCAAGGTGTCCAGCGCGCCGCCGGCTGGAATGTCGGTGTTGTCCTGCTTGATCACGCGCTCGGCGTTGTTGGGGTCAAGGAATCGGTCGTGCAGCACGGTGCCGAGCACTCCTGCCTGCCCGAGATCAGGCATGGCGACGCCGGTGTTCGGAATGAACCCGATTGAGCCATTCAGCGCACCGTCATCCATCGCGTCGTACGCCACGCCAAGCCAGAAGTCCCACACGTTGGCAACGCCGATGTCGCGCGCGAGTTGGCTCAGCGCCGCCAGCAGGTAGGCCTGCACGTCGTCAGTGCCGAAGCTGCCGGCTGCGGCGAAGTCAGTCGGCTGTGATGCCCGAACGCGCGGGATGGCGAAGAATTCAGCCGTCTGTCGGCAGATCAATCCGTACATGCCCGCGCCGACACCGCCCAGTACCCCGGCGATGCTGCCGTCAAACGACATGCCGCGCGCAATTGCCGCCGTGGTCAGCGGCGTGACGTGGTTGCCGTCGCTGGTGTATCCGTCGTACATGGGCACCAGGGCCCAGAGAAAGTGATCCGGCCCCATTGAGTGAAAGCGGTTTGTTGTGGCAGTGGCGGGGTTGCCGCCGTCTGAGCTGGCGCCAGTGCGCGCTCGAACGTCGATAAAGATCGGCCCGCGGTAGGCATTGTCCGCCAGCTTGATCTGGTAGATGCCGTTGTCGAAGGTAGTGCCGGTGCCGATCGCCTCGGCGTCGTTCCAGTTCACCGTGCCGTCGCTGTTGACGCGGCGCAGCGTAACGCCCGCGTTTCGAACGCCACCGCCGATGCTGACTGCCCCGCGAATCAGCGGGCTGCCTTGCGGGTTTGGCAAAACGCCGGCCGACGTGCTGCCGGGGTTGACCAGCGTGGCTTCTTCAATGCGCTGGTCAAAGTCGCCCGTGCATGCGCCAGCCAGCAACGCCAGCGCAGCCAGCGGCATGAGCATGCGCGCGCGGGTTGGGCGCGTACGGGGCATCACTCGATCTCCGAGCGTCCCTGCACCACCGCCTTCACCAGCCCGTACTCGACGGCAGACTCGGCTGGAATCCAGTAGTCGCGGTGCACGTCCTTTTCGATCTGCTTGATTGTGCGCCCCGTCTCGCGCGCGACAATCCCGTTGTACATGGCCTTAAGGCGATCGATCTCGGCGCTAAGGATCTCAAGGTCGCTGGCCTGGCCTCGCGCCGCCATCGAGGGCTGATGCAGCAGAAAGCGGCTTGAAGGAGTGCAGAAGCGGTTTTCCTTATCCGCGGAAAGGTGAATCATCACCGCGGCGCTGGCGCAGATGCCGCAGACGATGCTGCGGATCGGCGGCTTGACGAAGCGCGCGTAATCGAGAATGGCAAACCCGCTGTCGGCGCTGCCGCCGGGGCTGTTTACGATGAACGTGATCGGCTTCTTGGCGTCGTCATCTTCCAGGATGCGCAATTGCGCAATCACGGACGCGGCAAGTTTGTCGTCCACGGGCCGGCTGATGATGATGGTGCGCGACTTGAGCAGGCGGTTGGCAAGCGCGCGGTGGTGCGCGCTTTCGCCGGTTTCGCCCTTTTCTTCGTCGTTGCCGTTATCGTCGTCGTCGTCCTCGTCCAGGCGTGTGGTGTAGAGGAAAGGATCGTATTCGGTCATGGCTGCTCCAGCGGGAAGTGCTGCGGTATAACGACCGGAACTTCAACATCAGTCCCGGCATGGGTCAAGGCAAGGACGATTGGCGTCGAAAGCCACAGACCGCCGCCAGATCCGAGTAAGCCAGCGAAATGCGCGGGTTTTGCTTGCACTGCATGCGCGTCGATAGTGAGATTTCCGGGTTCAATCACCGCAAGAGAGCCGAAGATGCGTACCTGCCTGTCCCTGCTTGTCCTGCTGGTTGTTTCGTCGCTGGTGACGGCGCCCGCCAATGTCCGCGCACAGGACGAAAAGCCCACGGGCCTGGAAGCTGTTGATCTCGCCGCAAAGGCGATGGTCGATGGCGACTACGATACAGCCATGAAGCTGCTCAAGGGCAGCGAAGGCACCTGTGAAGAAAAGGACGAATGGCAATGGTGGGCGGTCAAGGGCTTGCTGCACGAAGAGCTGCGCCAGGACAAAGACGCGCTCGCATGCATCGACAAGGCGATTGAACTGGAACCGCGGCTGCCATTCCGCACGCGGCGTGCGCTGTTGTTTCACATGTACGGGCAGTGGGATAAGGCGCTGGCAGATCTTGAGTTTCTTCGGGCCCGCAACGGCGATACGCAGTTCCTTCGTGAATTCCGTGCCGTGATCGACGGGCCGTTCATGGATCGCTGGCCCAACGCATACAAGAAGCTGCAGACAACCAGCAAGCTCGGCCACTTTCACGTTGTGGGTGATGTCGGTGTGACGGACGACGAGATGGACCGCATCGAAGAAGAGCTGGCGAGCCTGGACCCCGAAGACAAGCGCAACACCCGCCGCATCGATGAACTGCTCAAGCCGCATCCCGACCTTGAACAGATCGGCGATCTGCTTGAGCACGTGCGGCACAAGTACATGCGGTTTACGAACTTCAAAGATCGCAACTGGCCCAAGGGCAAGATATTCAAGGTCTTTTTCTTTCGGGATCGCCACAGCTTCGACATGTTTCAGCGGCTGACGGGTGGGCAGGCCACCGAATCAACGGCCGGGTTCTACGACCCAGTCAAGCGCTACATGCAGTTGTACGCGGGCCAGGGCGGGCGCAAGGTGTATGCGATTGACGAAGAGTCAATCGACACATTGATCCACGAAGGCTGGCACATGTTCTTTCACATCATGGCCGCTCGCCGCCCGCTGTGGATGGATGAAGGACTGGCCGAGTTTGTCGCCAAGTTCGAGCTCAAGAAAGACGGCAAAGACCTGGAGCTGGGCGCATTCATCAAGTTGCGGGAGGGCGTCTATACCCGCTACGAAGTCATGAAGGCGGCAGCGCAGCAGGGTGTCTGGGTGCCGTTCACGAAATGGTTTGACGCCGACAACCGCACCTGGCGCTCTACCAACCCGTCGCTGGCATACGCGCAGGCGTGGTCGGTGACGTACTACGCTCTCAAGGGCGGCAACAGCGCGTTCACGAAGGACTATACGCGGTTGTTCTGGGCGTGTGTTGAGGGCAAGAACGTCGCGCAAGAGATCGCCGAAATCCTGCCGGAAAAGAAGCTCAAGCAATATGAGGAGCAGTGGATCGCCTGGGTTAAGAAGCAGTAGCTACTCCGGCCACCAGGTGAACGGCAAAGTTACGTACACGTTGAACAACGTGTGCGCCACCACCGCCGGCCACACACTGCGCAGCACGACTGTAGCCGTGCCCCAGATCAGCCCGCTGGTGGCGGCAAGCAGCACTCCTGCCGGTCCCTGATAGATGTGGTACGACGCAAACAGCACCGTGCTGACCAGCAACGCCGGGATGGCTGAGCCAAACAACTGCGTGAAGCGGCGCAGCAGAAACCCCCGCCAAACGAACTCCTCGTACATGCTGTTCGCCAGCATCATCGGGCCAAGCAGCGCATAGCCCACAAACGCGCCCGGCATCACCATCGTGTCGACGAAGGTCGGTTCCAGCCAGAAAATCAACGCCCAATCCACCGACAGCGCAGCAGCAGCCAGCCCGGCACCCAGGCCGATGTCGCGCGCGAACCGAAAGCGGGCGATGCCCATCTTCTTCCAGGACATGTCGGTGCGCGATGCGATCCAGAGCAGTGGGATCAGTACCTGCAAGCTCACGGCAATCGTGAGCAGCGCATCCATTGAAAACCACAGGTCGTCCACATAGGGCTCCGAGAGTGACGGAGTCTCGCTCGTGGATCCTTCGGCGCGATCTCCCTCGGCGGCGCTGGTCTCGGCCGGCATGAAGAGTTGTGGTGATGTGACTGCGCTGATTAGCGGCGCAAGCCAGCCCAGGCAAAGCACAACCGCTACTTCAGCCCACCAGCGCTGCCTGCGACGTGCGAGTGGCGACTCGACGGGCGCGATAGGCTCGTTCCAGGCTGCCGGGTCAGGCTCCGGGGCCGGCGCGTCCTGCAGGTCTTCCGTGGGCGACTCGAACAGCTTGCGTCCAGTCTCGTCCCACGCGTGCCAGATGCCGACACTGCGACCATGCTCGTACTGGCCTTGCTCCGCGCGCATGCCGTTGTCGTGAAACGATTCGTACAAGCCGTGGCGCGTGTCCCGCCCGTCGGTGCCGGTGATCACCTGCCAGCGCGCGCGCACAGTGCCGTCGTCGTGGTGCTCTTCACGCGTCTGCAGCGCTCCGGGCTCCGGCACACTCTCTCCGCTAAGTTTGAGGCGGTTTGTTGCCGCGGCGGGGGCCGCGTCTGCGACGCCTGCGACGGGGGCCGCCCGGCTTGCCATCAGGTGGCTGCGCCTTGTCTCCGCGTGGCTCCTTCGGCTTGCCGCCTCGTTGCGACCTACCGCCGCGCTGCGATGTCCGCGGGCGCTGGCCCTTGTGGGGTCGTTGCGAGCGGCCCTGCGGTTTACCGCCGGCCCCGCGCGCACTGCGAATGGCATCTTCCAGGTCAGCACCGGCGGCGTTGAGGTCGCGCAGCACGCGATACTTGCGCAGCACGTAGAATTCGTCTTCCACGATGTCGCGGTCCATCACTTCGTAGGTGTTGGTGTCGAGGAATTGCACGAGTACCGGCTTGTCGTAGTGCTCGCCGCCCTCGCGCTCAACCTTGTCGCGCAGGCGCTTCCATGCCTCAAGCGCCTCGACCACGGTCTCTTTGTCCTTGAACCGCATCCTACCCCCGTGCATGTGCTAAACATCTACGTACCGCCAAGCTAACATCAAGCCGGGGGAGCAGGACGGAGGCGGACATGACCTACGAACGACCGGACCACAACCCGGCCAGGCGCCGGTTTCTGGGTGCTGCCATCGGCGGTGGCATGCTGATCGCCGCCTGCGGAAAGGCGGAAACACAACAGCCCGCGCCAGAACAACCGGCTGAGCCGTCGAAGCAACAGCCCAAGCAGGCTCCCGGCTTGACCTATGGCGTGCTGTTGTGCGGAGGCAACAAGATTCACCCCGTCAGTGGCGAAAAGGTATTTGTGTTCACGCAGTGCAACATAGATCGCGTGGTCAAGGACCGCGGTGTGGCCGAGGGCAACACCCGACTGATCACAGACATCGGGTTCCTCGCCCACGGCGTCATCAAACATCCAAAGAAGCCGCACATCGTAGCCGTCTTCGAAAAGAAGGGGCCCGGTGGATGCGAGATTGACCTGAAAGAGAATCGCATCATCCGGCGCATCCCGCCCAGCAAGGGCTGCGAGTTCTACGGCCACGGCGCGTACTCAGCCGACGCCGACGTGCTGTTCGCGACCGAGTACGACAAGGAAAGCTATGCCGGCAAGATGGTGCTTCGAGACACGTCCGACCTGAAAGTGACGGGCGCGTTTCCAACCCACGGCGAGTGGCCGCACGATTGCCAGTTCATCGACGGCGGAAAGGTGGTCGCGGTGACCAACGGCGGCGGGCATATCGAGAACGGGTCCGAGCCCAGTGTCACGTACGTTAGTGTGCCGGACGGCAAACTGCTTGAGCGCATCACATTCGACAACCCACTGATCAATGCCGGGCACCTGCTGGTCAGCAGCACCGGTGACCTGGCTGTGGCGCATGCCATGCGCGAGGGCTACCACGGCGAGACGGCACTTGGTGCGCTGAGCCTGCGGCCAAAGGCCGCTCGCTTCAAGACCATGGTGACGCCGGCATCCGTCACTGGCGCCATGCACGGCGAGACCCTGAGCATCGTACTGCACGAAGAAACCGGCATCGTCGCGGCGACCAATCCCTACGGTGAAGGCGGCGGCCTTGTCAGCTTCTGGAACATGACGGACCAGCGCTACGTCAGCCACGCGGTGCTTGAACAGCCGCGGGGCGTTGCGCTATCACTCGACGCGAAGCACTGGATTTTCACGATCGGCAAGGAGCGCCCGGGCGTCGTGCTGTTTGATCGTGACAAGCGCCAGGAGGCTGACCCGGCGATCGCGTTTGAGTGCAGCAGCCAGGGCTCACATGCCTACGTACACGATTTCTGGGCATGAGTGGCAAAAACATACCACCGGGTAACAAAAACGCACACGTTGCATTGCCCAAAAGCGCCTAGAGTTAGGGCTTCCGAAAGTTTGTAGTGGAACCCGCCCGCTCAGCACATATCTTAACTGCCGGAAACCGATCATCGCTTCTTTATGCACGGGGCATACTCTGGCGCTGGTCACGATCAAGGGGCGCGCTTGCGCGCCCTGTCAGGAGTACGGGCATGGCTACGGGCACAGTGAAGTGGTTCAACGACGAGAAGGGGTACGGATTTGTGACGCCGGATGACGGCGGGGCCGACCTCTTTGTTCACTACTCGGCGATCCAGAACGAAGGGTTCAAGTCGCTGAAAGAGGGCCAGAAGGTCAAGTTCGACGTGGGCCAGGGCCGAAAGGGCCCAGCCGCAGAGAACGTAGAGCCTCTGTAAACCCGGTCAGTTGAACCAACGGGCGGCCCTGTCGGGGCGCCCGTTGCACTTAATCCACCGGCTGTAAACAAATTTGCAAGTGACCTATGGCGTAGGGGTGGCAAAGGCGTTATACTGGCGGGATGAACATGTCGTAATCGCGCCTTACATGTGTTGGCGGGTGACGACAAACCAAGTTGCCAGAGGGCAACGTAAATTGCAGTAGGAGTTTTTTGTATGACGACAGGTACAGTGAAGTGGTTCAACGACGAGAAGGGTTTCGGCTTCATCACGCCAGACGGCGGAGGCGCTGATCTCTTCGTTCACTACTCGGCCATCTCGGCTGAGGGGTTCAAGTCCCTCAAGGAAGGGCAGAAGGTGCAGTTCGATGTCGGCCAGGGGCGAAAGGGCCCGGCGGCAGAGAACGTCCAACCCCTGTAGTACGACACCAACCACTCACGGGCGCCCGCATTGCGGGCGCCCGCTTCATTTCCGGCGAAGTGTCACGAACCGACAAGCTCAAAGCTCTCGAGAAATCGCTGCACAATCTCGCGATCTTCATCCTGGTGACCCTCACAGATCGCAATAAAGACTCGGTTGCCGTTGCGCACGAGAACCGCCGTGCTTTGCTTGCCGTCGCCGTTTGACACAATCGCCGCGCTGCCCGGCCGGCCAGACACCTGTTGGGGGACCTGCGAAATGACCCTGCCGTTGCCCTCTGAGGCCATGGCTTGTGCTGCGGCAAGGTAGTCAAATTCATAGTTCCAGGTTGGCCCCTTTCCCAGATCAAAGTACGAAGCCTCAAAGTGCATCTGAAACGCGATGCACCGCGCGCGATGGATTGTGCGGCTGCCAAGTTTGGAATGCACCGGCCCAGTGCTCAGTTGTGGTTGACGCGGAAAATCAATCCGAAAGCCGCCGTCCGGGCTGGCGTGATGAAACCACTCACCGGTCGCCGTTGGGCCGGAGCTGACAAGCAAAGGAATTGCCGCAAGTAGAAGCACGCCCGCCACCGCCAGAACCAGCGTGCCCGCCACAACACCGACGATCAACTTGGTGTGACTCTTCTTCTGGACTGCAGGCGGCACCGTGTAGATTGGCGGTGGTGCATATTGCGGCCACGCGCCGCCGCCGCCAGGATTCTCCGTGTGAGGCGCCTGCCCGCTGCCCGGGTACTGCGTCGGTGCCGCGGCCGGCGCTACCGCGGTCGGTGCGGCTGCAGTCGGGCTAGCACCCGGCAACGCGCCTGTCCGTCGGTCAACCACGGTCGTGCAGTAGGCGCAAGCGATGGTGGCCTTGAAGTAGTCGTCAGGGACCAGGATGGTTGCCCCGCACTTGGGGCACGGGAACTGTCGCTGTGCCATGTTTGCCCTCTCACAGATGGCAGAGCCGCGCAATCGTCAAGCACCTTTGCCATAATGCTCAGCTTAGTATCGCATGGCGCAAAAAGAGAATTGTCTTGAGTAACTTTTTTGACAAACGCGCGCAGCAGCTCAGTGCTGAGCGCGCCCCTCTGGCAGCGCGGCTGCGACCTCGCACGCCCGCCGACTTTGTCGGCCAGCAGCACCTGGTGGGGCCTGAGGGCGCATTGCGCGGGTTGCTGCATGCCGCCAAAGACGCCAAGCCGGTAATCCGCAACATGATTCTGTGGGGCCCGCCCGGCACCGGAAAGACAACGCTGGCGCGAATGATCGCCGAACACACCGATCTTGCATTCGAAACGCTGTCTGCCACCAGCAGTGGGGTAAAGGACGTGCGCGAAATGCTTGATCGCGCGCGGGCGCGGCTTGGCGGAGAGGGCAAGGGCACACTGGTGTTCATCGACGAGATTCATCGCTTCAACAAGTCGCAGCAGGACAGCCTGCTTCACGCCAGCGAGGACGGGTTGATCACGCTGATCGGCGCGACGACCGAGAACCCGAGCTTTGAGGTCAACGCTGCGCTGCTTTCACGCTGCCGGGTTCATGTGCTCAAGCCGCTGGACGAAGTCGCGATGAACGCGTTGATCGATCGCGCGGTGCAGCATGGCGTGTCGCTGCCGGGCATGACGGTGGATGAGCAATGCAGGGACGCAATCCGGCGCTACGCGGGCGGGGACGCACGGCGGCTACTGATGGCGGTCGAAGCCGGCGCCGACATGCTGGCGTCCATGCCGCTTACCGAGCGCACATTGACACCCGAGTTGCTGGCGCGGGCATTGGGTGAGCGCAAGCTGCGCTACGATAAGTCCGGCGACGAGCACTACGACCTGGCCAGCGCCCTGATCAAAAGCGTGCGCGGCAGCGACCCGCATGCGGCGATTTATTACGCCATGCGCATGCTGGCAGGCGGCGAAGACCCGAAGTTTGTCGTGAGGCGACTCGCAATCCTCGCCAGCGAAGACATCGGCAACGCGGACCCGGGGGCGCTGAATCTTGCTGCCAGTGCGATCCAGGTCGTCAATTTCATCGGATTGCCCGAGGCCGAGTACACGATCTGCCAGCTTGCCGCGTACCTGGCGCTGGCCCCGAAATCCAACAGCGCGGCCCGCGCCCGCGCCGCGGCCCACGCCGCGATCAATGACCACGGCGAACTTCCAGCGCCCATGAACATCCGCAACGCGCCGACCGGTCTGATGAAAGAGCTGGGCTACGGAAAGGACTACCACTACGCGCACGATTACGCGGACGGGTTCTTTCCCGAAGGCTTTCTGCCGGAGAAAATCGCCGATGCCAAGCTGTATGAGCCAAGCGATTTCGGATTCGAGGCAAAGCTGAAGGCCCGCCTGACAGAACTTGAGAAACGCATCAGCGAGGCAAAGAAGCACGGCGGCTGAAAGCTGCCGGCATCAGTAGTTCAGCAGCACCCACTCGCGCCATTCGCTTTCGAGTTCATCTACTTTCTTGCCCATGTGCTTTTCGATCATGGCAATGCGCTCGGTGGCCTTTGGGGGCGCGTCTTTGAGCCACTTGCGCGTGGCCTCCGGATTCGTCGCGAAGAAATACTCCAGCAGGCTGAACGACTTGGCGGCGTACTCCAGCGTCATGTCGTTCACCTCGACCATGACAAGCCGCTCCAGCGGATAGTCGCGCTCGCGGATGACCTCGTTCAGGATCACGTCGCGCAGTTGCTCGGGTGATCCGCTCTTCTTACTGAACTCGGGCAGCACATCGAAGTTTGAGCCGCTGTGGCCGACAGACCGGATCGAGTAGCGCGTCGTGCCGCACAACCCGATCACCTGCGAAGTTACGAGGTACGAAAACCCGGTCTTGAGCCAGTTGGCCGAGCCGCCTGTGTTTGCCCGGTTCTGCTCAAGTACCCGAATGGCAAGCGTGTTCCCGAACATGTCGTCGGCCGCCGCCGCCGTGTTGCTGCGCGCAATGTAGCCCCACGGGCTGCGCTGCGCATGGCCTGAAAGCCGCTTGGCAAACTCCAGGCGGTCACCTTCCAGCTTGAGCACCTTTTCCAGCATGGCGAAGTACTCGCTGTTCAGGTTGAGGTGCGTCAGGGTGTACTTGTGTGCGCCTAGCGGTGCCGCCTCAACGCCAAGAATTGCCATGGCGCGCGTAATGTGTGCGTGGCCGTGCTTGTGCATCTGGCGCGCGCGCTCGTCACTTCGTGTGCTGCGCACGGCGATGTATTGCCCTTGGCGCCGATGAAACACACTGCCGATTTCCTTCGCCTGGGGGTCTTCGCCCGGCATGGCGTCGCCCTCGCCCGCGGCGTGGAGTGTCTCCATGCCAAGTTTACGCCATTCGGCGACAGCGGCAGGCATCCACTCGCCGCCGGCTTGGGCGTGGCCGCGCATGGTGCGAGCGCTTTGGTCGTCGGCCGCGTAGCGAAGCAACTCAGCCGCCAGGATGCGCGCGGCGCGTTCGTCGCCGGCCGATTGCGCGCTTGAAATCGCCCGCCGTGCGCGATCGGCGCACTTGCCATACGTTTCGGCGCGGAACTCGTCAGGCTTCTCGCGTGCCTTCTTTTTGTCTTCACCTTCAAGCGGGGACTTTTCCGGAAGTGGCTTGTCCTCGATCCATTCTCCGCCGCGCTTGCGATTGCCAAGGCCTCGGTGGGCACCGGAGTGGTCAGGCTCGAACTCGTGGGCGCGCAGATAATGCGCGCGGGCATCTTCAAACAACTGGACTCGTTTGTAGGCGTCGCCTATGTCCGCGTGCTTGTCGGCAAAGAAACTCCACAGCGACGCGCGTTCCTTATCCAGGTCAAACGTGCGCTGCGCATTCGCGGGCACATACGCCATCGCGACCAGCGCCAGGCAGATGATGGCAACTCGCATCCGTTTCTCCTTGGCCCGCAACCGATGTAACGTACAGGGTAGCCATGATGATCCGTCCATTGAAGCAGAATGATGCCCCCGCATGGCGGGAATTGCGCATCCGCATGCTCACCGATCACCCAGGGGCATACGGCGAGCACATTGAAGACTTTGCGCAGCGCAATGATGCGGGCGTGCTGGAGATGATGCTGGATGGCAATGTGCACGGGGCCATCCTGAACGAAAAGCTCGTGGGTGCCGCCGGATGGTTTCCTGAGCGCGGGAAAAACCGGGCGCACGTCGGCTTGATCTGGGGCATGTACGTCACGCCCGAGGCGCGCGGGTCGGGCATCGGCAAGGCGCTTCTCGAAACACTGATCGCGCAGATGCGCGCAGCCGGCCGCCGCGTAGTGCAACTCGCCGTGGCCGAAGACAATACTGAAGCACGCCGCCTGTACGAGCGTGCCGGTTTCGTCGTGTGGGGGCGTGAGCCTGACGCCCTGTGCGTCAACGGAGTCCCTGGCGCAGAACTGCATATGTCGAGGCGCCTGCGTTGATCAGCCGGCCACGCGCGCCAGAACTTCAGTTGCTGCCAGACGACCGCTCTCGGCAGCGCCGTTCATGAAGCCCTGAAAATCCTCGCTGCAGTGCTCACCGGCGAACAGCAGGTTGCCCACTGGCGTGGCTTCGTGTCCGCTGACGGTCGTCCACTGCCCCGGCTTGTAGCAGGCGTAGCTGCCTTTGGTGTACGCATGGCTCGGCCAGTGCATGCGAAAGACGCGGCCATTGAACGCTTCCGCGGCCCCGGGGAACACGGCATCATAGCCCGGCAGCAGGCGCTCAACCTGCGACTTGGGTGAGCCCTCACCGGCGCGAAGGCCCGGCTCGCCGCCGCTGTACAGCGTGATGCCGGCGCCTTCGCCCTCCTGCATCCGCGCATTGTCCCAAGCAAGCTGAAATGGCTGGTCGCTGAAAGCGCCGCCCGAAAATCCCTGCTGGCGCCAGGGCCGCGCCGAGGTGCCGGCTATGACCTTGGCGTTGGTGCCATACCCCAGCTCGTTGATCGCGCGGCGCTTCTCGGCAGGAAGCTCGACGTGCAGCTCCACTTCGCGCAACAGGGTGAATGGCAGCGCCAGCACCACCACATCGGCTATGATCTCCTGCGTCACGGTGCCGCGATGGAAGCTCAGCGTGTAGGACGTTCCGGACTGCTTCACCGCCAGCAGCTGTCGGCCGGTGTGAATCTGCCGCGCCAGTCGCGCGGCAAGCTCATCCGGCACGCGCTGGTTGCCGCCGACGATCTTGTAGCGCTCGTCGCTGTCGCCGAAGGCTTCCCAGCGGTCAGCGTCGGTGTTCAGCCCTATGATGTCGAGCAGGTTGAAAGCCGACTGGCTGTCGGCATCCAGGCCGAATTCGGTTACGAAGGCAACCTCCAGCAATTGGCGCAGCCATCCGTCCATGCCATGCCGCCGCAGATACTCACCGATGCCCGTGTTGTCGATTTCGCGCACGACGCGGTCGCTGCGCAGGCTTGCCCAGTCGCGCTCAAGCCACGCGCGGTCGCGCTCCATGCGCTCGACGAATGGTGCCAGTCCGTCCAGCACCTCTCGGTCGCTGTATTGACGACCGCCAAAGTGGTAGGCGCACTCGCGCACGCTGCTGTCGGCCTGCATGTCCAGCAACTCAAGGCCGAACTCGGTGGCAAGCGCCTTCATATCGTCGTGGTTGTCGTCTATGAATGAGCCGCCAAGCTCAAGCGTCTGACCTTCCTGCAGCAGCCCGGTCTTGGTGAACACACGCCCGCCGGTACGGTCGGAGCCCTCATAGATCTCCGCCTGCACGCCCGCCTTTTTCAGGTGCCAGGCGCAGTTCAAGCCGGCCAGGCCGCCGCCGACGATAACAATGCGCGGCTTGGTGCTGCCTTGCCTGTCCATAGTGGTTGACCTGCAGCCAGCCATGCCGGCTGCTACCGCGCCGGTGGCGGCTTGTAGAAAGCGGCGTCGCGCCCGCGCGGGGGAAGGCATTTCAAGCAGCTCAGTGGCCGGTACATGGCTGCGGCGAGATACAGCGGCCACGCGAGCAAGCCGCTGAAGGTGTGAGAAGAGTGGTGTGCGAGCCATGACAGCCTTTCGCGGTATGATTTGTGACGATAACAGCGCCGTCAGCGCAGGTTGGCAAGTCAGGTCTTGAGGGTGCCGCAAATGAGCATTGCAATTAATCAAAACAAACTGACCAAAACGCACAACCAGATGATCGTTGCAACTAATGAAATAAACTGTAGTTACGTAAGTCTGGCAACAAATCTGTGTGAGTACAGGGCAAATTAGGTGTTTTTGATGTATCACGTGTTATGCTCTGGTGGGTTGATGGTACGTCAGAGTTCACTTTGACAACTGGCTTCACCGACGGGAGCACACCGATGACGACGAATTCGAACTATGCGAGACGAGGCAGCGCTTTGGCCATTGCCATGATGTTCATGGTCCTGATCACCATCGCCGGTGCCAGCTTGCTGTCGATGTCTCAGATCCAGCAGCAGACACTCATTCGCTCCACCTGGGACTCCCAGCTGATCGTTGCCGCCGAAGCCGGTGTTGCTACACGCCGTGGACGGTTTGCGCTGGTTCCGGGCGTCCAGAACAACTGGTCGGCACTGCTGCCCACAGCGGGTTGGCACAACGTCGGCGAGCCAATGACCATCAACGGCATCACCGTGAACGTGCAAGCCATGCGTACCGGGCCGCAATCGCAGTTGCAGGCGCGCATTCGCGGTGTTGCCACCGGCTGGGGCCGTTCGCAGGTTGTTGAATACACGATCCGGACAAACTCCTTCGCAACCCATGCGCTGTTGAGCGAAGGCCGGATGCAGATCAGCGGCGCGGGCGTGCAGGTTGTCGGAAGCATGCACTCCAACCAGCAAGTCAGCATTCCGGCTGCGCACTGGTCTGTGAGCCAGGGCATCAGCTCATCCGGCTCCATCCATACCAGCCACCTGGGAAGCGTCGGCTCGGGCTATGCTGAAACCCCCAATGCG
>CAZZBH010000006.1:26955-61169 GCA_964652605.1 uncultured Planctomycetaceae bacterium | reverse complement strand
GGTTGCAACATACGGGGGTTTTTTTGGGCTTGGACTGCGAAAGGCGATGGCGTCGCGGGCCCATGAGGCAAACCGCAGACGCTACCGACCGGCAGCGAGGCTAGCGTACTCAGGAAAAGCCGCTGCATACCGGCAGCGTGGAGAGCAGTCACGTAAACCCTGCCGCCGGCATTGACGCCGGGGCAAGGGACGCGGATTTACAGGCTGCTTTCACAGTGCGCATCCTAGCGCGTTCAGCGCCTCCGGCAAGCGCAATTGCCGCGATTCATGCGACACGGTGGCGCGGGTCACGCCCGGAAAGCACGTCCACGACCGCCCGCGCGCACATTCGACCCATCTCGTCTCGCGTCTCGTGCGTGGCGCTGCCGATGTGCGGCAGCAAAACTACGTTTTCGAGCTGCGCCAATCCCGACGACAGGGCGGGCTCATGTTCATACACGTCAAGACCCGCGGCGAACAGCCGCCCGCCGGCAAGGGCCTCCACCAGCGCGGCTTCATCGACCACCGGCCCCCGCGCCGTATTGATCAGCACCGCTGAAGGCTTCATGAGTGCGATGCGGCCCGCGTTAATCAGGTGATGAGTCTCAGGCGTCAGGGGGCAGTGAAGGCTTACGATGTCACTTACCCTCAACAGCTCCTCCAATTCAACGTGCCGTCCCTCAAATCCCGGCTTGGGGCTGCGCGACGAGTAAACAACCCGGCAACCGAATGCTTTGCGCATGATGTCGGCAACCCTCTGCCCGATGCGCCCGGCGCCAACAATGCCAAGCACGCGGTTGTGCACACCATGCCCCAGATGCAGCAGCGGAGCCCAGCCGACGAATCCGCCATCGCGCGTCAGCCTGTCGCCTTCAGCAATTCTTCGCATGCATGCAAGGATCAAGCCAACTGCAACCTCGGCTGTCGCGTCCGTCAGCACGTCCGGTGTGTTGCACACGGCAATCCCCAGTGCGCGCGCGGCCTCCAGGTCAATGTTGTTCACGCCCACGGCGTAGGTGGCAACGACTTTCAGTTGCGGGGACAGCTTGCGTAACAGCGGCTCATCGATGATGTCCGCCAGTGTGCAGATCAGGGCGTCGCTGCCTTCTGCCTGATCGCTCAACTCGCCGGGTGACAGGTTTCGGTCGTGCGGGTTGACGTCGATCTTTGCGCCGTTCAAACCCTCACGCAGCAGCTCAGTGGCTGCATCGGGCACGGCGCGCGTAACGAATACTCGCTGAGACATGCGGGTCCTGGGCTAGACGGGGCCGTTGAAGTCCGTGACGGTCCTGCGCGCAAGCTCGGCCAGGTCGGCTGGCGTTGCCGGCACGCGCAGCGCGTGAAACTGGGGGTCGTTAGCCGGCAGCACGGGCGCGGCGGCCCGCGGGTGCAGAAAGATGACCGGCAGGGCCAGGGCAAAGTGCATCAGAAACTCGCGCACGTCGGCAACTGCGCTTGGGCTTTGCACCGTGTCGCAGACAAGCAGGTGAAAGCGCTCTCGATCAACGCGGGCCAGCGCCTTGGCGGTCGTGCTTTCAAAATCCAGCTCATAGCCGCACAGCTTCATGGCTGCGGCGACCATCCTGCGGCGGTCATCACTGACGACCGCCAGCACGCGCGCTACTTCATCGTTGCTGCCACGGCGGGTGGCGCCGACCGGTGCTGCCTTGCGGTTGAGCACCTTGTCGATGACGGCCAGCAGCTCGCGCGCGCGAAACGGCTTGGTCATGTACGCGTCTGCACCGGCGAGATAACCGTCAAACTCGTCCTCAATGGCTTTCATCGCCGTAAGAAGCACGATCGGGATGTCTGCGCTGGCTGGGTCACCTCGGATGCGGCGTACCAGTGATAATCCGTCCTGATCCGGCAAGCGGACGTCACTGACGATCACGTCAATCTGGTGCTCTTCCAGCGCGCCGGGCGCACCTGCAACCGTGTCCAGCGCCACTACGTCGTAGCCGTTGCGCGCAAGCAGCGTACCGACAATCTCCGACACAGCGGCGTTGTCGTCGATCAACAGGACAGTAGGTCGGGTTGCCATGCGCCCCTTATAACAAAGCACCCCGCACGGGGCGGGGTGCTTTGCCGATTCAAGTGTTACTGGCCGACGCCGCTGCCCGGGGCGTAGCCTTCTACATTGCGGATGATCTTGGTGCCCGGCCACATGACCTGGGAGGCACCCGTGCCGACTGAGACCGGCTCGGGCTTCAGTGAGCCGTCCTGCGACTCGTAGCCCGTCTGTGCCAGCGCCTGGTTCGGCCCCTTGAGGTACAGTGAGTAGGCGGTGCCGCCCCAGAACGAGCTGAGCACATCGCGCGACTTCACCATGCCGAGCGCGGGCGGGGTGATCAGAAGGAACATCACCAGGATGAACGTAATGCCCGTGAGTACCTTCCACACGACGCCTTCGTTGGGGACGATCTCAACGTACTTGACCTGCTCCTGAATCTGCACCGGCCCGGGCATGCCCATGGGCGCCTGTGCATAGCCATAGTCGTCGCCGCCCGCCGCAGCCGGCGCGTCGTCCAGTTCATCCAGTTCGTCCAGACCTTCGGCATCGACAGGCTCGGTCTGCAAACCAAGCTCGTCGTCGTCCGAAAGGTCCAAGCCGCCTTCGATTTTCTGTGTGGCGTCGGCGTCGTCGTTGCCGAAGTCCAGGCCGCCGAGCTCATCGGTCTCGTCGAACACCAGCTCTTCGGTCAGAGTGGCATCCTTGTCTTCGCCGATGTCCGACAGCTCGACAGTCGGCACGCTGGTCGCGCCGGTGTCTTCAAAGTCGGCGTCCGAGGAAAGGTTGCCCAGGTCGAGCAGCGTTTCGTCGGTCTCTTCCTCGATGATCTCGAGTCCTTCGCCGCTCATCTGTGTTTCGCCAAGGTCGATGTTCGTGCCGCCCGACGCAGCGCGCGCGCGCGCCAATGCCTGCACGTCTTCCGACCGGAACTTCATGCGGTCGTCGTCGCGGAAGGCGCGGATCTGCCCCTCCGATACAAGACGCTTGAGCTCGTCTTCGTCCATCTCGAGCTCGTTCAGCACATCGTCAAAAGACTTGTAGTTGGGCATTTCTCTCTCCGGAATGCTTCCGGCCTGACGGGGGTCCACACATGCCTGCGGTCGCCGAAGCGACATGCAGGGTACGCCTTGCTGAAAACCGCATCGTAATGTACGGGGCGTTTCCGGCGCAAGTACCGAAAACGCCCCATGATAGGAATATGACACGCAGCTGGGGCTACTTCTTGTCCAAAGCCTTCTTCAGTTCCATCGGAGTGAAGCCCTTGGTGTTGGTCGCTTCGTCATTGATGTAGCCGAGCTTCGAGTCGTACTCGATCACTCGAGCGGCCACGAGATACAACTCACCCCGCGCATTGCCCTTCTGGCGAATCTCGTAAACCGACATGTGCCGGCCGGGCTCACCCCGCTCAAACATGTTCTCGTCTTCGCACACCACGACGATGTACTGCTGGTTGCCGCCCACTGTCACCGGCGTCACCGTCCACTTGGGACCGACGTCGGTCTGTGCGTACACCGGCTGTGCACCGGAAGCAAACGTATTGTACGCGTACAGGCCGCCGATCACGGTCAACATCAGCGCGATGCACGACAGCAGTGCAATCCCCACGACGGGTAGAATCGCCTTCTTCTCAATGTCCATGTTTGCATCCATGTTTGCTTTCTCCGCGGGACCGGGTCCCGATACAGGGGCCTCAAGACACGCCGGGGGAGCTTGCAGTGTAGATTCCCGCCGGCGTTTCTCCAATAGTTACGCGAGCCCTGCCCCAAGCTGCGTGCAAAAAAACCGGCATCAACCAAGCAGCCGCCCGGCACCGGCTGCGATCAGCGTGTCGGCCAAGGCCCGCCCGCACTCTGCGGGGTCACGGCCCTGCCGCTCGCCAGGCACCGGCGCGCTGCCGTCGAGACTGAGAACACAACCCGACAGGTGGATCATCCCGTCATCGTCCACGGTGGCCAGTGCCCCGACCGGCGCATTGCAGCCGGCACCCAACGCATTCAAGAATTCGCGCTCTGCCCGGGTTGCCAGCATGGTCGCTTCATGATGCAACGGGGCCAGCAGGGCAGTGACAAGCCAGTCGCTGCGGGCCTCAAGTGCAAGCGCGCCCTGCCCCACCGCGGGCAACCAGGTCGGAGGCGCCAGGCGCTGTGCGCTCAAGCCCTCCACCTGGGCGGCGGCATCATTCAGCACCCCCAGGCGCCGCAGACCCGCAGCCGCAAGGATGCATGCATCCGCCACGCCGTCGCGCAGCTTGCGCAGGCGCGTGTCCACATTGCCACGGAACTCCACCACGCGCAGGTCCGGCCGCAGCAGGGCCAGTTGTGCACGCCTGCGCAGGCTTGACGTCCCGACCACCGAGCCCTCGGCAAGAAACGACAGCGGCTTGCCAGACACTTCAGCCGGTGGGCCGGCAAGGATTGCCACATCGTCGGTGTCTTCACGTTCAGGTGTGCAGGCGATTTCCAGCCCCGGCGGCAATGTCGTCGGCAGGTCTTTCAGCGAGTGCACAGCAAGGTCGCAGCGTTCATCCAACAATGCTTCCTCAAGCTCCTTGGTGAACGCGCCTTTGCCGCCGATTACGGTCAGTGCTGCCGATTGCTGCTGGTCGCCGGTTGTCGAGATTTCAACGATATTGACCGAGAGGCCCGGGTGGTGCCGCCGCAACGCGTCTGCAACCCAGCGCGATTGCGTCAACGCAAGTTTGGATGCCCGCGAGCCGATCGTCAGGCTAGTTCGCAAAGGCGTCCCCCGGCTTTGCAGCACGGTGCGCGCGCAACCCGCAGGCGCGGGATGTAAACGGCTGCTTGCAGGAAGTTGGTTGGGCGTTTGTCATCGATTGCTCGAAGGCCTGTAGCGCAGCGCATCAATAGCTGTCCAAGCCTTCCCCAAGGTCGGCAATCAGATCGTCCGCATGCTCGATGCCGACGCTGAGTCGGATCAAACCGTCGCGCAAACCGGCTTTCGCGCGCATCTCAGGGGGAATGCTGGCGTGCGTCATGCTGGCTGGGTGCTCAAGCAAGCTTTCAACGCCGCCCAGCGACTCGCCAAGCGTCCAGACGCTGCGGCCGCTGACCACCTTCTCGCCGTCGGCAACACTGCCGTTGATCTCGAAGCTGATCATGGCACCAAAGCGCTTCATCTGGCGGGCAGCAACGTCGTGGTTCACGTGCTCCTTGAGGCCGGGGAAGTGCACCTTGGAAACGCGCTTGTGGGACAGCAGAAAGCTGACGATCCGTTCTGCATTGTCGCATGAGCGCTCAACTCGCACACCCAGCGTCTTGATGCCGCGATGCACCAGGTAGCAGTCAAGCCCGCCCGGCACTGCGCCGCTGGCATTCTGGTTGAAGGCAAGTCGCTGCGCCATCTCGGCACTCTTTGTGGCCAGCACGCCCAGCACGACGTCGCTGTGGCCGCCCAGGTACTTGGTGGCGCTGTGCATGACGATGTCGGCGCCCAGCTCAAGCGGCTGCTGGAGGTACGGGGTGGCAAAGGTGTTGTCCACGACGCTGATCGCCGAGCGCTCACGCGCCAGTGCAGCCAGCGCCGCAATGTCACTGACCTTGAGCAGCGGGTTGCTGGGTGTTTCGACGAACAGCATGCGCGTATTGGGGCGAAAAGCGGCTTGCACGTTTTCGAGGCGTGTGGTGTCCACAAACGTGAACTCAATGCCCATGCGACGGTAAGTCTTGTCAAAGATGCGGAAGGTGCCGCCATAGACATCGTCGGCACAGACCACATGGTCGCCGGCATTCAACAGCTTTATGATGCTGTCCGTGGCACCGAGGCCGCTCGAGAAGGCCAGGCCGTGCTCCGCGCCCTCAAGCGCGGCAAACTGGGCCTCCAGGGCTTTGCGCGTCGGATTGCCGGAGCGCGCGTAGTCAAAGCCCTGGTGGCGGCCGGGACCGGCTTGCGCAAACGTGCTTGAAAGAAACACGGGCGGGTTGACCGCTCCGAAGTGATCAAATGGGTCATAACCCGCGTGAATGGCAAGGGTATCAAAACGCATGCAATCTCCCTGGCAACTGCCGCCGAGTATAGGCGCGAAAGTCTTTGGCGCGAGCCTGCGCAGAGCACTGCGCCAAAGCCTGCGGAATTTCTCAAGGTCTCCTGCATCCGCGCCCGAAGAGTTGTGTACAGGCGGAGTTGCCGCCACAGGCTTTTGGACCGCAATCCCCCGGACGGGTTGTAAGTCGCGCGGGGCTGCTCGGTTGCGGTCCTCGAATGAACGAGTCATTGAGGGAGGTCAGTCCCCGCACCATTGGATTCACCCACTGGGCCAGCGCGTGAGCCTTTGCCCCGGTGCCTGAGCAGGCGCCAATCACCACATCCCACCACACTAACCAATCCCATTGCCCGGCACGCGCTGACCAGCGAGCCGGGTCCTGCATTTGGCGGTTGCAGATGTCGAATGTGGCA
Organism: uncultured Planctomycetaceae bacterium; assembly: GCA_964652605.1. Classification (GTDB taxonomy): domain Bacteria; phylum Planctomycetota; class UBA8742; order UBA2392; family UBA2392; genus JADJRK01. The sequence continues at coordinate 54,766 of CAZZBH010000006.1, read as the reverse complement.
ACCGAATACCGTACGCTCACTTGACCCCAAACCCGCCACGGTTACACTCTCCGCCCCAAAAGTGCCCGTCCCTTTGGACGGCTTGCGCGGCACGGCGCCCGCGCAACACGGCCTGCAGAGTCGCATGCCCGTGGCCAAGCCGAGAGTAAGGAAGTTGCAATGGGTCGCTACACCGGGCCAAAGCACCGCGTTTCACGCCGCTTTGCCGAGAACCTCTGGGGCACCAAGAAGTCCCCGCTTGCAAGCAAACCGTACAAGGCAGGACAGCACGGACGCGACGGGCGCCGCGGCAAGATGTCCACGTACAGCCGCGGCATGAGCGAAAAGCAGAAGCTCAAGTACTATTACCAGGTACGCGAGCGCACCTTCCGCCGCCTGTACCAGGAGGCTTTGCGCCTGCCCGGCAACACGGGCGAAACGCTGATGCAGATGCTTGAGCGCCGGCTTGACAACATCGTGTATCGCATGGGCTTTGCACCTACCAACCGGGCTGCGCGCCAGTTAGTTTCGCACGGCCACGTTGAAGTGAACGGCAAAAAAGTTGACCGCGCCGGCTACACGGTGGAAGTCGGCGACAGGGTCGCCGTGCGGCAAAAGAGCAAGGCACATCTGCAGGTGCAGGAAGCCGTCGCACAGAAGCCTGAGCAGATCAGCTACGTTCGGGTTGATCATGACAAGGTTGAAGGCGAGTTGATTCAGATTCCGCGCCGCAAAGACATCCCGGTGATCGCCAACGAGCGTCTGGTGATCGAGTTCCTGGGCCGGTAATCGACAGACAATCACGAAACCGCGGGGCCACCAGCCCCGCGGTTTGCGTTTGTCAATCACCGTTGCGGGATTAGACTGAACCGCCAGCGGTCCCGGCCCGTATATCTGGTACATATCACCCTCGACTTTGGGGGCCGGGGGAGATTCGCATTTGAAGCCAGTCCCGTTCAGCGACGAGGACCTTGTTGCCCGCGTACTGCGAGGCGACGTAGCGCTGTTTGAGCAGATTGTGCAAAGGTTTGAGCGCCTGGTTTACGGCTTCATGCTGCGCAAGGTCTCTGAGGTTGAGACGGCTCGCGACCTGGCACAGGAGACTTTCCTGATCAGCTACGAAAACCTTTCCCGCCTGCGCGACCCTTCGCGCCTGAAATCCTGGATTATGGGCATTGCCGGCAACCTCGTGCGCGACCACTACAAACGGCGCAAGCTTGCGGGATTGCCCGAGAACCATGAGGTCGAGCTGACAGGCCTTGACCCGCTGCAGGCACTGGAGCAATCCGAGCGGCACGAGTACCTGTACCGCGCCCTGATGAAGCTGTCCGAGCGCTACAGGGCCGTACTGATCAAGCGCTACCTGGAAGGCCAGGACTACAAGGCGATTGCAAGCGATCTGGGACTTTCAGCGGGCGCGGTAGAAGTGTGTATGCACAGGGCGCGCAAGGCTTTGGCGGCGGCAATGGAGGCGTACATGCCGCAGGACGATTTTTAGCGAATTTCGGCGGGGCAACGCGCCAAAACGCCTGTAAGCACAGCCACTGCCCGGCCACCTAGTTGATGGAACCGATTCGGTAGATCCGCGAATGCGACAGGACGAACTTACCAGGTTGATGCACCGCTCTATTGACGGGGAGCTGGCCCCGCACGAGCGCGAATCACTGTCCCGCGCTGTGGAAGCAAATCCGCTTTTTAAGGCGCAATACGACGAGCTGGCGACCGTCCACACCGCCACTGAGCGCCTGTTTGAACAGATTGCCCTGCCCCCCCACTTTTCTCGCCGGGTGATGCAACGGCTTCAGGGCGCCAATGTGCCTGCCGACATAGCCGTTGAGCGTGTGCGGCTTCCGGGCCGGCGCTCCATTCGGCGGCGCCGCGCTTCGCTTGAGCGCATGCGTCGTCGCCAGGCAAGGCTGTACGGTGCAGCCGCGGTGTTCAGTGCAGCCGCGGCGCTCACGCTCGCCGTAGGGATCGTCACGGGGGCCTTTTCCAGTCCTACAGCAGATCATGAGCAGGTTACTGTCGGGGCCGTCCAGGGCGGGCCTGGCACGAGAGGGGACAACCGCACCGACCCTCTCAGCCCTGACGTAGAAGAAGGGGAGGCTCTACGTCCCTCACGGGACGATGGTGCCTCCCCGGATTCTGCCGGGCTTGAAGAACACCCCGGAAGGACAGAGCCAGGGCCTCAACCGACGGTCCGCAAGCACGAGCCTGAGGCACCAAAGGCCATGCCGCCTGCGATCCCGACGCATGACGAGTCAGACGATCCAGCAGGCGATGAACCCGCTGACGACGGGTTCGATTTGCCCGAGCCGGCACCCGCCGAACCCGCAGCACCCGCAGCACCCGCAGAAGAGCCTGCACCGCACAGCCCCTCCGGCGACGACATCGATCGCAACCGCGGGCCTCACTCGCGCGCGTCGGCCTCCGCGTCTGACCGGAAAATCGGCTCGCTGTCCGTGTTGTCCGGGCGCCTGGAATTGCAGGGCCCCGACGGTGCGTGGGTGCGACTGCCCGATGGTAGCGCCATCCCGCAGGACGCTTCGCTGCGCACGAACGTCAACGGCGTGGCTGTTTTGACGCTGAACCACACGACTGTCGTTCTGGGACGCGGAACAGAGGTGACTTTGACCGACGACGATGCGGCTTTGCTGGTTTCCGGCGAAGTATCGATTGATCGCGCAAGCAAGGCCGAAGGTGGCGAGTTCGAACTGACCTGCGGCGACTACAGGCTGACATTGGCGCAGGGTTGCGCGCTGGTGACACGCAAGCGGCAGTCGCTACAGGTGAGGGTTGCGACCGGCTCATCGCTCGTGGAGCACGCACAGCTGGGCGGTCTTACGCTGGAGGGCGGGTTCGAAACCGACATTGCCTTCGACAAGCCCTACTCTGCACCGCGCCAATCCCGAATCATCCTGCCGGACTGGAGCGGCAAGGCCCGCGCCGGGGGCATTCTGGCGGCAATTGACCCCGCACTCATGGCACGAGACTGGAAGCTGGGTGAGCGGCGCTATGTAGATCGCACGCTTGCTTCCAACCTTGAGCGTGTCATGCGCCACCCGGTGAACGCCGACGAAATCGTCTCGCTGCTAAGCGCGGCAATCGGAAACGTCAATCTGGACGGCCGCTCGCTGTGCCAGTTGGTGAGTGAAATCGAGAGCATTCTGATTGAAGAGACCAACTTCACCAACACGCACGTGCTGACGCTTGCGCGCGTAGCCGCGACCAACGCCCGTGATTTGAACGACTGGCAAATGAGTTTTCGGCTTTTGCTGTATCCTCCGGTTCCGCGCCCGGCGCATGGCGACGACTGCCCGCCTGACAACGACCGCCACAAGCGCGACCGCCATCCCCGTGGCGCCAAGCCCGCCCACGATGGTGGCTCGTCCGGTCCCGTGCCTGTCCCCGTTCCTGCACAAGAAGAGCCACGCAAGCGCGACGGCGCCTAGTCGGTTGATCGACGCTCAGCCCGGCTTAGCCACAGGCGGACGTCTTCACGCACAGCTTCATAGTGCGGCTCGCGCTCCAGCGTTTCTTCGAAGTGCTTGACCGCATCCGCAAACCTGCCCTCAATGAAGGCAAGACGCCCGCGATAGTAGGCGGTTTCAAACGCCTGCGGATTCAGGTTGGCCAGAGACCTTGTGTGCGGTGCAAGTTCCTGTGCGTTCTCTGCGTCGGCGGCCTGTCGCGCGAGCGGCAGGCGCCTGCGAAATTCGGCAAGATCCGAAGCCAGCGAAAACCTGGCATCCCGCGACAGGTTCAGCGCGCGGTCGTGCCGCATGCGCATCGCGCCGCCCGGCCCGGCTTGCAGCATGGCAAGCGCAGGCACATGAACGTACTCGCCCTGCGTGTTCGGCCCGGCACTAACCCACATTTCACCGCGGGTGAGATTCATGATCACGCTGTGCGCGCAGATGCCGGCATCAATCGTGTTGCGGTTGCCATAGCCGACATCTTTGCCGCCTCGGCCGCGCTTGTCCCGCAGGATCCGCATGCATTCCCGCGCGTTGATGCGGCCACGCGCGGATTCAGTCAGTTCTTCCAGCCGTTGCCAGCGGTAGAGCGTCGTCGCTCGCTGCATCTGCTCGCGATGCACTGCGTCATCGTTCCAATGGTCGCCCAAGAAGTGGTTGGTCTGCAGGATCAACCCCGGAGACGTTGATTCACGCACCGTGCAGTGCAGGGGGGATTTTTCAATGACGACGGCGCGCCTCTCGTGACGGCTTGCCACCAGGTAGGAATCACTGACAAAAACGGATGCCTCACGCAGGATTTCGTACGCCTGGTCTATCGTTGACGCCTGCTCAAGGACGCGCTTGACAAGCATGCTCACCGGCGTGCCGACGCGCCCGAAGCGGGTTTCATCGGTGCGCGCCGCGTTGAGGTGAATGCTCAAACCGGCGGCGTTCATGCCGGTCACGGCACCGGCCATGCCGGCCCAGGCGACGTGTACGTAGGCGTGCCCCTGGTCGGGCCAGACATACAGGACGCACTTTTCCTTATCGAAAACCTCGCCTGCCTCCCAGTCGAAATTGCGCGCCACCCAGAGTTCTTCGTTCTCGGTGTAGTGGCCCCATGCCGCAAACGCGCTGCATCCGGCGAGTTCCTGCTGAGTCACCAATGGGTTGTCGATCAGAACGTGGCTGATGTCGTGCGCGGCGTGGTAGTTCAGCACGCGGTGATACAGCGGCACACCGGAATCAGGAAACTGGTCTTCGCTGCCTTCAACCAGTCCCAGCACTTCCTGCTGTTCCCGCTCGCTGACATGCTGCGGCAGATTGCGGTTGTTCACGGCGATCAGCTGTTGGGCGAGCCAGAATGACACCGGGTCAGGCAGAAACTCGCGGGCTGTATCCAGCAGGTGGCGCTCCTGCGCATGCAGCAACTCCTGTGTCAGCCGGGCGTTGGCGTAGCCGCGCTCCCAGGGCGTGCCGACAACTGCCAGCTCGTTCACGCCGTCGCGCCGGCGAATCCAGTTGTCGCCGATGCGCCGGTGCAGCCTTTCGTCCAGCGTCGTTTCGCGCGCTTCTTCTTCAGCCAGTTCGCGGCTTCCGGCATACATTGGCGGATCGGCAATGCACACGTTCTTGACGTACAGCGACAGGCCCGTCACGGCTGCGATCAACAGTGCCGCACCGAACATTGCGATGCGCGAAAGCCAGCCGACCACGAACGGCACTCCGCCGCGCTCGCCGGCCCGAATCGCTGCCAGCTCTGCCTGCATGCGCTCGTGTACCCGCGCCTTCAGGCGCGCCGCATCGACTTCGCCTTGCAGGCCGCTGGTTGGCTCCGGCGCCAGCACCTTGACCACGACATCAGGGTGGTTCACCGCGATGCTGCCTTTGCGCACACAGGCGCCAGTACCGTCCAGCACTACAGGCACCACCGGCACACCGGCTTCTATGGCCAGCAAAAAGGCGCCATTGCGAAAGCGCCGCAAGTTGCCGTCCGGGCTGCGGGTGCCCTCGGGAAAGATCAGGATGTTCACGCCGTCGGCCAGCCATTCGCGTGCGGTGTCAAAGCCTTTGGGCCTTTCGGGATCGCCGGGCTCGTCACCGACGTTGATGTTTCGCGCCAGCTTGTTCAACTCGCCGATCAGCGGCAACCGCAGAATCCAGGGCTTGATGAACCAGCGCGCGTTCACCGGAAGCGTCAGGGCGATCAACACGTCCAGAATGCTCTGGTGATTGCAGACAATCACGCACGGCTTCGGAAACGCCGATGCGCGAACGTTGACGCGGCGTATACGCCCAAAAGGGTAGAGGCGAAAAAACCAGCGCGCCACCGAGCGCTGCGCGCGGTAGAAGGCATCGCCGCGGCGGCGGGCAAAGAAGCGATCAGCGACGTAGTAAGGAATCTCAAGCACGAACAGCACAAACAGCAACTGCAGCCCGAGCAGCCCGTAGGCCGCCGGCGTCCGCAGCGCGTTCATCAGCAGGTTGCTCCGGCGAGGGTAGTCGGATTCAGGATGGGTGTTCGACAATGTTTTCTGCCCACTTGCACAGCCGGTGATTTCGCCGAAAATACCGCTTTCTGGCGGTAGCGTACAGCATGGACGGCGAATCCATCCCCGAGCGCGTTAACCGGATTCTCGTGCAGGAGTTCGAGATCGCCCCGGCTGCACTGGCACCCGGCAAGGATCTCTACGAAGACCTGGGACTCGACAGCCTTGACGCGATCGACCTGGTCGTCGCGCTGGAAAGGGTGTTTTCCTTCAAGGTTGAAGAAGGAACGGCGCGACGCATACGCCGCCTTGAGCAGTTGTACGACTTCGTCGCGCAACACGTTACCACCTGAGCGGCACGGCTTGGGTTCACTTTCGCGGAACCACCCGCAGATTCAGCTCGGCGACTTCCTGCCCGCCGTCGCGGATCACCGCCTTCACGCGGTGTCGCTGCTCGTCCACTCGTTCAAGCTCAGCCGTCAGTGTCAGTTCCCGCCCCGGGCCGGTGGGCGCCATAAACTTGGCGCGCGTGACCTCAGCCAGCGCGACGTCCTGCCCCAGAATCTTGCCCGCCAGCCTCACCACAGCGGCAATCTGAACCACAGCGGGCAACACCGGGCCGTCAGGGAAGTGCCCCTGAAAGAATGTCTCGTCGCCGCTGAAGCTCAGCCGCGTGCTGCCCGACGCGCCGTTTGTGCTGACCGCCAGCGTTGCGTTGTCGATATCCGCGCCAAGATCCATGTTCATTCCACCGTGAACATCTCGTCCGGCCAGGGCGCTTCGGGCACCCGAAAGTCGGTGATCCGGACTGTGAGTTTGTAGCCAGGCCCCTGCGACTCCACGCCACTTTCGCGAAGCACAATTACAGTGGGCAGCATCTTCCGCTGCTCGCTGGGCCCTGTCTGCATGTCCTGCCATTCGTACTGGTCAACACGGTAGAGCGGTCTGCCGCGACGCAGCATCTCATAAGATGACACGAATGCACGCTCCCCCACCAGCCTGGCCTGCAGTTCATCCCCGTCGGGCACGGTCAGCGTCAAGCCAGTCTCGTCACTGAGCAGCCGCGCGTCATCCAGCTTCTGGCGCAGACTTCGGCCATCGGTGCCGGATTCCGGTTGCTCAATCCGGTGAAGGAACATCCGGCGTACGTCGCGCACCAGGTTCGCCACGATCTTCTCATCAAACTCGTCGGCAGTAACCGCGGCACGGTAAGATTGCATGTCCCCCGCGATGTCGAACAGCTTGATGCCATGCTCGGTCATTCCCTGCAGTCGAAACTTGCCCGGCTGCTGCACAACCAGATAGCCGACAAGCGTGCGGGACGTAATGCGAAAGTCGATCGTAACCGTCTGGGCACACCGAAACTGCTGCGGCCACCGAGCGTCAAACGCCCGCACAGCGGTGACCTTGCTCGCGCCGGGCACCGGCGCGGAGCTGAGTCCCGCGTACGGGTCGCCCCCGTCGCGAAAGGGGTCCGGCACGGCACAACCGCATAACGCCAGCAGAAAGGCAAGCATCGCAGCGCTGCGCATCATGGGCGGCCGCTCCATTCCAGCAATGTGGGCACGACGAACAGTGTCAGCACCAGCGCCGACAGCACGCCGATGCCTGTAGTGACACCCACACTGAACAGCGCGGGGTGCGCCGCAAGTGCCAGGCTTCCGAACCCGAACAACGTCGTCAACGCGGCGATCAACACGCCTGAACCCGCATGCTGAAGCCGCCGATTGGCGTCGTCCGTATCCCGCGAGCCACGCCACGTCTGCACAAAGAAAATGCCGTAGTCGATGCCCAGCCCCGCGATGAACACCGTAACCAGCGTGTTGATGATGTTGAACGGGATGCCCAGAAGGCCCATCAGCCCCAGCGTCCAGACCATCGCCCCTGCCACCGGCACCAGTGCGATCAGCACGCAGCGCAGACTGCCAAACGTAAGCGCCAGGACAACCAGCACCAGCAACAGGCTGAGGCCCCCCACCCGGATCAGGTCACCCTGGATGTAGCGCACCATGCGATCAACAAAACTAGCCTTGTTCAGCACGATCGCCGAAGGCGCCAGCGCGCGCAGCAGCTCAACTCGATCGCTGGGCAACACGGCTGTGCTGCCTGCAATCCAGCGATCGCCCTCGCCGCTGACGTAAGTGGACAGCAGCGTCCAGACGCCGGATGCCCTCAGCGCATCCGGGTTGATCTGCTCCGGCGGCCCGTCTGCCAGCCGCAACGTGGCGAAAAAACGCTCAAAGCGCGCTTCCAGCGTTGCGACGTCGAAGCTCAATGGCCTGCGAGTCGCGGGGTGCGTTGCCGTTGCCGCAGCCATCTGGCCCTTGAGCTGCTCAATGCGCGCTTCGGTGAAAAGCGCCTGCCAGCGCCGGACGTTCTCCTCTTGCGTCTCTGCCGCGGGCAGGACCCAGGATACACCTTCCCAGGATGCACCGAGGCTGTGCAGCGCTGCCGCGTTCAGGTCGTTCTCGCGCAGCGCCTCCTGCAGGGTGTTTCCACTTGCGACGATCAGCGTACGGCTCAATGTCTCCTGCCCGAAGGCACGCTGCACGACTTCCTCTGACGCGCTGGTTGCTGCGCTCTTGCCGTCCAGGTTCATCACGTCGCCGTCAAACCCGACAAGGGGCAGACACAGCGCCAGCCCCAGGGTCACCAGCATCGCCGCCACCATCAGGGGCACGCGCGCGCGCCTTCGTGCCGCTGCCATCCACGACACAAGCCGGTTCAGTCCGGGCGACGCACCTGACCGGGGGCCGGCCACACGCAGCAGTTGCGGCCCCGCCAGCAGCGCAAACACAAGCGCTCCCGCAATGCCCGCCACGGCCATTTCTGCCAACTGATGAAGGCCATCAAAGCTGGAAAACCGCAGCATCAGGATTGCCGCGATTGTCGTCAAAGCCGCCACAAACGCGGGACGGCCGATGTGCGCCAGCGCGAGCCTTGCACGCTCTGGCCGGTCGCCTTGCTCGCGCGCATAGGTCGCTGCCAGGTGAATCCCGTAATCTACCGAGATTCCAAGCAGCACCGCCGAGAAGCCGGCTGTGATGGCACTGAGACTGCCCGAAATCCAACCCTGCGCGCCCAGCGCGACGACAAACCCGAACCCAACACTGAGCAAGGGCAGCATCATCGGCGTCAAACTGCGAAAAGCCGCAAAGAACAACAGCAGGATGCATACAACACTGGTGGCAATGGTCAGGTGCATGTCACTTCGCAGAACAATGGCATTGTCCACGCTGCTGCGATGCGCACCGATGACGTGAAACACAACGTCACCTGCAAGCGCGTCTTCCAACTGGCGCATGAACTCGCGCCCTCGTCCGGTGTCGCTCGAGGAAAAGTCTGCTTCGACAAACAGGACTGCAAACCGGCCGTCCTGGCTCAGCACCCGTCCCTGGTCGTCGCGCGCGCCCCTGAACCCGCCCGCCAAGTGCTCAAAGCGCGCTGCAACCAGCTCATCAAACCCGAACGGATCGGACCGGAACGTGTCAACCGGCGACAGCGTCACTTGCGCATCAATGTGCCGCTGCAACCGCTGTTGGAAGAACTCGGTGTTCAGGCGCTGCTCGATCACATCCCGCATCGCCGCGTCAAACAACCGCGGTGCCTTGCCTGCGTACATGGCTGCGATGTCCTGCCGCGCGTCTGCATCGACACGGGAAAACACGGCCCGCACACCCGGGACTTCGCGCAAGCTGGCGTCGGCGTTGTCCACCGCGGCTGCAAGCGCGGTTGGATTGTCTGACTCAAGCGCGATCACCACGCGCTCAAGGCCGCGAAAACGCTCCAGCGCCAGGCCCGCCTCAGCCACGCGCGCATCGTCCTGCGGCAACAACGCGAACACGTCTTCATTGAACTGGACCTGCAGCGCGCCGGCGATACCAAGCCCGATCGCCACAAGCAGAATCACCGGCAGCACAAACGCCCGGCGGGTAAGGAAGTGATAGCTGCGCTCAAAGGGTCCCATCCGTGCGCGGATTGTGGATTGCGCGATGCCGCTTTACCAGAAGCCACACGGTCATGCCTGTGCCAACTCCGTCGTGTCGCGCACCTCGCGGATCAGCGCGTCGGTGCCCAGCATGGCCCCGGCCACTGCAAAACCGGTTACGCACGCGCCCAGGATGCCCGGCGTGCCGGTGCCGGCGCCGCTGACAAACAGCCCCTGGTAACGCGTACGCCGGCGCACGCCGTTGCGGCCTTGCGCATCCGTGCCGGGTTGCAGCCCGTAGATCCCCCCGCCTGGGTAGCGGGCGTAGTCGCGCAAAGTCAGGGGTGTCGCAGCCTCAACGACCGTAAGCCGCGCTGCAAGCTCTGGCATGCGGGCGGCGACCATGCGCAGGGTGTTGTCCGTAAGCCGCTGTTTCAGCGCACGATATTCGGTGTCGCGGCGCGGCGTGTGCGAGCCGCGCCATTGCTCAAACCACTCCAGCCGGGCGCTGCTCATCGCACTGAACAGTTGCGCGCCGCCGTTGGGTGGTGGCAGGTTCACGATAGTGTCGGCTGGCCCGTCCAACTCCGGCGTGTAGAAGCAATCCGGATCGTCCGAGCGAAGCAGGTAATGGTTGCTCCCCTCCATGCCGTCCGGCAGTTCGCCGCCCACAAAGCCGTACACACAGAACAAGCCGATGCTTTCCGGGGCTGCTTTCAGACGCTCACACAGCACACCGCGCCACGCGTCGGCTGGCATGATGCGCATTGCCGCATGCGGGTGGGTCGCGACGATGACCTCCGGTGCGCGGATGATCTCCCCGCCGGCCAACTCCACGCCCGTCACGCGATCCTGATCCACCAGGACACGTGCCACCGGCGCGCGCGTGCGCAACTCGCCGCCCAGCGCTTGCAGCTTTTGCACCAGGGGCAGTGTGATCGCGTCGCCGCCGCCAATGACGTAATGCGGCCCTTCGACCGCGCTGCCGACCACCGGCGCGTGGACAGCCAGTGGCGCCTTGCCAGACGGCGCGGCGTACAGCGACGACTGGGCGAGGATCAGCGATCGCAAGGGCGGGCTTGCTCCGACCTGCTGGATCAGCTCGGCGACCGTGACGTCGTAAAGTTCGCGGTCGTACGCTCCTTCGGCGTCGGGGTCCAGCGCGTGCCAGTTGAGCGACGACTCGACCTGTTTCATCTTCGCGATATAGGCTTCGACTGCCGCGAGTTGATCCGGACAGGCCGCCTTCATCGCCGCCCCCACCGCTTCCCAACCCACCGGCACACGAAACTCACCTGACGGCAGGCTTACGCGATCAAAGCAGTCACGATTCAGCGGTGCTGTCGGTACTTCAACGCCCATGTACCGGAACAGCCGCCACATCAACTGCCCAGGGTACAGTGAGCCAACGTAGTGAACGCCGGTATCGAAGCGGCATCTCTCACCGCCGGGCCCGCGGCGCTGGAACATCTGCATGCACCCGCCGGGAATCGAGTGCGCCTCAACCACCAGCGGCCTGCGCCCGTGTCGCGCCAGCACAACAGCGGCGCTGAGACCGCTGATGCCTGAGCCGACGATGATTGTCGTGGGCGAGCCTGGCGCCGGCGACGGAATCATTTCGTTGCTCCTGACACGGAGCTGAGGATGATGCTCGCGTTGGTGCCGCCAAAGCCGAAGCTGTTCACAAGGACATGCCGCAGCGGCCGCTCCTGCGTCGTTGTGATGACGTTGATGCGCGGCGCGTCATCTTCCTGCGCTTCAAAGTTGATGTTGGGGGCGATGAAGCTGCCGCGCATCATCAGCGCTGAGTACAGCACTTCGCTGGCTCCACTCATCCAGCATTCGTGCCCGGTCATGCCTTTCGTGCTGCTGACAGGCGTCTCCGGGCCGAAGACATCGCCAATGGCACCAGCCTCCTTGGCGTCGCCCGCCGGAGTGCTGGTGGCATGCGCGTTGATGTAGTCGATCTGGCCCGGTCGCAACCCGGCGACCTGAAGCGCACCCTGCATCGCGCGGCGCGCGCCATCGCCGCTGGGAAGCGTCAGATGCTCGCCGTCACTGCTGAAAGCGTAGCCTGCCACCTCACACAGCGGCACACCGCCGCGCGCCTTGAGGTGTGATTCACTCTCCAGAATCAACGTTGCCGCGCCGCCGCTTGGTACCAGGCCATCGCGCGCGCGATCAAACGGGCGGCTTGCAGCCTGCGGTGCATCCATGCGCTTGCTGAACGTGCCCAAAGCGTCGAAGCTGGCCATGCTTTCCCAGGTGATCTCCTGCATGCCGCCGGTGACGATGACGTCCTGCATGCCCAGCCGGATCAGCATGTACGCCTGTCCGACCGCGTGTGCGCCCGATGCGCAAGCCGCCGCCAGCGTCCAGGCCGCCCCCTGTGTGCCGAGCAGTGTGTTGAGATTCATGCTGGGGCTGCTGTTCATGGCTTGAAAGATCGCGCCGCTGCCCAGCAATTGCGTCGTGCGGTCGCGGCGCGTGGCGTCGGCGATCGCCACGTTAGGGGCGCTTGTGCTGTCGTTGCCAAGGATCAAGCCGGCGCGAGGAGTGCGCAGGTGCCCGGGCCGCAGCGCCGCGTGCTCAACCGCCTCGAGCGCCGAAAACGCCTGCCACTGCACACTCTCGTGCATCGTCTTGCGCGCCTTGCGGTCAAGCCGAGACGCAGGATCAAACCCCTTCACAACACCGGTAAGCGATGATCGAAACCCAAGCGCAGCACGAGCCGGGTCAACCCCGATCCCGCTGCGGCCGTTGCGCAATGCGTCCTCGATCTCGACAAGCGAGTTGCCGAGACAGGAAACAGCGGCCAATCCCGTGATGAAGACTCGTTCAGCCATTGGTAAGTCGGCAGTCGGCAGCTTGCAGACTTCAGTCAACTGCCCTTCGCGTTGCTGGGTCTGATGAAAGCCATGAGACCGTTCAACACTCGTCCAGTCTCTGCGCTGATTTCAAATGTCGCTTTGCTTTCGCCCTCGTTAGCAAACCCAAGGTCGATTGCCGCGTAGATGTGGCTTTCCACCTCCATCAATGAGCCGTAAGCCAGTCTCAAGAAGCGATGGAAATCTGCGTCGATTCCTCGACCTGCACCTTCGGCAATGTTCGCCATCACGGACACAGCCGCCCGCCGTGCCTGCGAGATGAGTCCCAACCGCTCGTCGGCAGGCCACTCTCGGCTCAGCACATAGACGTTCTGCACCAAGCGGCGGGCCTTCTGCCAGGCGATCAAGTCCTGAAATCGACGTGACGACATAGCAAGCAGTCCCGAAAAAATGCCGCGCCAAACCAACAACTGACAGCGGTCTGCCGGCTGCAGACTGCCGGCTGAACCAACTACATATACATCCCGCCGTTCACCCCCAGCACCTGCCCGGTGATGTAGGCGGCTTCTTCGCTTGCGAGGTAGCTGACGGCGGACGCAATTTCTTCGGGCTTGCCGAAGCGCTTGAGCGGGATCATCTTCTCCAGTTCGTCCCGCGGCAGATCCTTGACCATGTCGGTCTCGACAAACCCCGGCGCGACTACATTCACGGTGATGCTGCGTGAAGCGATCTCTTTCGCGAGAGATTTGGCGGCCCCAATCAAGCCTGCCTTGCTGGCAGAATAGTTCACCTGCCCTGCATTGCCCGCTTGCCCGCTTACGCTGCTGACCGCGATGATGCGCCCGCTGCGTCGCCGCAGCATGGGACGCAGGCATGCCTTTACCACGTGAAAGAACCCGCCCAGATTGGTGTCAATCACGCGCTGCCACTCTTCGGCGCTGATCATGGCCATCAGTCCGTCGTGGGTGACGCCAGCATTGCTGACAATCACTTCGGGCGCGCCGTGCTCCTCAATCAAGGGCTCGAGCGCCTCGTTGACCGCCGTGTGGTCAGCGACGTCGAAGCCGACCGCAAGCCCGCCAATCTCGTTGCACAGACTTTCGGCAGCATCGCGGTTGCTGGCATAGTTGGCCCAGACCGTGAACCCGTCGCGGGCAAGCCTCTGCGCGATCGCGCGCCCGATGCCACGCGACGCCCCGGTAACCAGCGCGATCTTTGCCACCCTTGCTCCTCGGCTTTACAGTGTGAATGCAACCTGCGTATAGTAGCCGCATAGCCGCGCGTCGAGAGGTCGCGGTTTCGGGGGCTGTATGGCAAGGGCAGAGGCAGTGAAGACCCTGGTTGACGAGATCAAGACGCTGATCATCGAGCACTTGAACCTTGAGGATGTCGATCCTGCAGGTGTGGATCCAGACGCACCGCTGTTCGGCGAAGGGCTCGGTCTCGACAGCGTCGATGCACTGGAGCTGGTGATGCTCATGGAGACCAACTACGGCGCAAAGATCGCTTCGTCTGAAGTCGGCAAGCAGGCCTTCGCCACGCTCAATTCCCTTGCCCAGTTCGTGCAGGAAAACCGCACGAAGTAGCCGGCAAAACCATGACGCCCCTTACCCCCGTAGCAATCACCGGCCTTGGCGTGATCGGCGCGACCGGTCGCGGCTTTGCCGCCATGGATCACGCGCTGCGTACCAGCCGCGATGGCGTCGGCGAACTCACACTGTGGGACAGCCCGCACAAACATCTGCCCGTCGGCCAGTACCGCGGCGATCTTGTTCAAGACCTGAGTGACTTGTTTGCGGACCGCTTACCACCGACAAGCCGCATGTCGCGCTCCGACATGCTGGCGTTAGCAGCTAGCGCTGAGGCACTGGGGCAATCCGGGTTAAGAAGCGAGAGCCTGCAAGGCGCCGGCGCTTACGTTGGCCAAAGCGTGTGCGGCACACTGACCAGCGAGCAGATCTACATACAGGAATGGCAAAGCGCCAAGGCAGGCGGCAAGGCGCGTGGCAATCCGGCTGGGCTGCTGGTGCATGAGGGCGCGACCTCGCTGGACCTTCTGGCGCGAGTGTTCGGTCTTTCGGGGCCGACGCTGACGTTCATGACGGCGTGCAGCAGCGCCGCAAACGCGATCGGCCTTGCCGCTGACGCAATTCGCAGCGGGCGCGTACAGGTCATGCTGGCGGGCGGCGCAGACAGCCTTTCGCGCATCGCATTCAACGGGTTCTGCGCGCTGAAAGTGGTGAGCCCTGATGGCCCTCGCCCATTTGACCGCGACCGGCAGGGCATGATGGTCGCAGAGGGCGCGGGGATGCTGGTGCTGGAATCGCTGGACCATGCCCGACAGCGCGGGGCAAGAGTGCTGGCGACAATCACTGGCTACGGCCACTCATGCGACGCACACCACCTGACTGCGCCGCACCCTGAGGGCAAGGGCGCCATCGTGGCAATGCGCGAGGCGATCAGCCAGGCCGGTGCAGGCCCGGCCGATATCGGCTACATCAACGCGCACGGCACCGCAACGCAGGACAACGACCGCACGGAAGCGCGAGCAATTCACGAGGTATTCGGCAGCAGCGTGCCGGTCAGCAGCACCAAGCGCTTTTTCGGCCATACCCTCGCGGCAGCAGGGGGCGTGGAGGCCGTGGTAAGCGTGTGGGCGCTGATGAACCAGACGTTGCCGGCTAATCTGGGGCTGAAAGAAGCGCTTGAGGACGGACCGATACAGTTAGTAGCCGAAACATCCCCCGCTGCGGGATTGAAACACGTGCTGTCCAACAGTTTCGGCTTTGGCGGCAACAACGCGGCGCTGGTTTTTTCGCGGGGTGACAACTGATGGGCGTGGTCGTCACCGGCATCGGTGTTGTCAGCGCGCTTGGGGCGAACACCCAGACGTTCCGGCGCGCGTTGATCAGTGGCGACAACCCCTGTCGCCCCCACCAGTTCAAGCGCCTCAATGGCAGCGTGGTGACTGCGCCTGCATACATGGCCGTCGCCGCCGAGCCCGAGGGGCTGATCGAGCCTCGCAAGCTGCGCCGCATGTTCAGGCTTGCGCGCATGAGCGCCGTCGCCGCGCGACAGGCGCTGAACCATGCACAGCTTGATCCGGCTTCGATAAACCCGTCGCGGCTTGGCGTCGTGTTCGGCACCAGCTTCGGCGCGCTCGACGTAACGCAGAAGTTCATCGACTCGTGGCTTGAAAGAGGCGAGCAGCACGCGTCGCCGTTGCAGTTCATGAACAGCGTGCACGGAATTCTGGCAAGCCAGATCGCGCTGGACATCAACGCGACCGGCGTGAACCTGACCACCGCGCAGCGCGACGTCTGCTTTGAAGCCGCACTGGACACCGCTGTGCGCCTGTTGGAGCAACGCCGGGCCGACGTGATCCTGGTTGGCGGCGCGGACGAGATGACCGATCTGCTTCACGAGTTTGGCTCACAAACGCACCAGGTTTCGCTGGACCTGTCCGCGCGCGGCATCGACCCGTGGGGTTCACGACAGGCGGTGATCCCCGGCGACGGCGCCGCGGTGGCAGTGCTGGAGCGCGACGACACTCCACGGCGAGCCCTGGCGCGCGTTGTGGCAACACGAATCGGCCGCCACGACACCGGCGGTGCGGACATGGCCGAGTCGGTGGCGAGCGCTACAGAAATCAATCTTGTAACCAACAACCGCGACGGCGGCGCGCGCTGCACCCGGCTGTGCAACGCGCGTGAGGATGCGCTGCGGCGCACGCTGGACGCGCCGGTTGTGAGTCACCGGGGCAGCTTCGGCACGTACCCAGCCGCCGGGGCGCAGCAGTTCGCAGCCAACGTGCTGATGCTGTGCAACAACGAGGCGTATCAGCCGCTGGCTGGAGGTGAGCCGCAGCCGAAGATATCCGCGCCACCAAGAGCGATTCTCCACGACGCAGCCAGCATAAGCGGCAACCACGCGGCGTACGTGGTCGCAGTCTAGCCCCGGCAGTAATGCCGGGGCATTGCAACGGTTCGCAGCCGAACGAGGCACTGCGCACATCAGCGTCTGCCGCGTTGATGCAGCCTCGCCCTGAGTGATCAATCGCCCTCTCAATGCCCCGCGTTGACACGCGGGGCTAGTCTGGATTGCCTGTGGGCGTGCAGAGCCCGATCAAACTGATCCGCACCTACGCCAGCTTTGTGAAACTGGCCCACACCGTGTTCGCGCTGCCGTTTGCGCTGGCGGGGATGGCGGCGGCGTATGCAGTGCCGACGGAGTTCGTGTATGTGCTGCCCGGCCCGGACGGATCGCCGAGCATCGGCAGCTTCGATCAGCACGTTCCGTTTCTGTGGACGATGCTGGCGTTGATTCTGGTGTGCATGGTGGGCGCACGCAGTTTTGCGATGGCGGTCAACCGCATACTCGACCGACGCATCGACGCTCTGAATCCGCGGACGGCCAAGCGCGAACTCCCTTCCGGCACAATGTCGCTGGGACAGGCGTGGGCGTTTGCTATTGCGATGGCTGTGCTCTACTTCGGCGCGTGCTGGATGCTTGGTCCAGTGGTGTTGTGGCTGAGCCCCGTCCCAATCGCGCTTATGCTGGTGTACCCGCTGACCAAGCGCTTCACGTGGTTTTGCCACTTAGTGCTCGGCGCGAGCCTTGGCCTGGCCCCGATCGGTGCCTGGGTGGCTGTTCGCAGCGCCTGCTTCAGTCTGGGCAAGGCGACTGCACCGTACCCCTATCTCGCCGAATTGTTTGAGCAGGTCGGCCATCTCAACACAATCGGTTGGAACGCCCTTGCAGAGCCGGCACCGTGGATTCTTGGCGCAGCCGTAATGCTGTGGGTGGCTGGGTTTGACATCATCTATGCCTTGCAGGACGACGAGTTCGACCGGGCCAATCGGTTGCATTCGATACCGGCTCGCTTTGGCCGGCGCGGCGCGCTTTGGATCAGCCGCTGCATGCATGCCTTCAGTGCCGCCTTGTTCTTTGGGTTCGTATGGGTGCTGTTGAACCCGGCCCCTCTCTCGAGCGGCATGGACGTGTCGCAGTACACGCAACTCGCGCCGTGGGTCTGGGCTGCGCCGTGCGTGATGCTGATTGGGATGATCTACCAGCACTCGCTGGTACAGCCGCACGACCTGTCACGCGTGAACCTGGCGTTCTTCACTGTGAACGGCGTCATTTCGGTGGTTTTTGGGGTGGTGTTCGTGATGGCTTGGATCGCGGGATAATCTACCCGTCGCTGGCGCTCCGGGCTCTTGTTCTCCAGGTTTGAAATACGCTTGGCGGGGCGCTTGCCTTGGGTGGGTCGGGCGCTAGTATCGCGCTCCCGTTATGGACAAGCCGCCACGAGCGGCGCTTTACATTCAGGAGCGAAGATGCCCGAATCGGGTAAGATTGTTCAGGTCATTGGACCGGTCGTTGACGTGCAGTTCCCTGAGAACTCCGTCCCCGAAATCTACACCGCACTCAAGATCACTGACGAAGCCAAGGGCATCAACCTGACGCTCGAAGTCCAGCAGCATCTGGGCCGCGACCAGGTGCGCGCGGTTGCCATGGACGCGACCGACGGATTGACGCGAGGCCAGGCTGTGACCGACACCGGGGCACCCATCAGCGTGCCCGTCGGTGAAGAGTGCATGGGGCGCATCTTCAACCTGCTGGGCGACGTGATTGACGGCGGCCCGCCGATCAAAACCACCGAGCGCCGCGCCATTCACCAGAAGCCGCCAAGCTACGAATCCCTGGGCACCAAGACCGAGCTGTTCGAAACCGGCGTCAAGGTCATCGACCTGCTTGAGCCGTACGCCAAGGGCGGCAAAGTAGGCTTGTTCGGCGGCGCGGGCGTGGGCAAGACCGTCGTAATCCTTGAACTGATCAACAACATCGCGCGCGTGCACAGCGGCTATTCGGTGTTCTGCGGCGTGGGCGAGCGCACCCGTGAAGGCAACGACCTGTGGCTTGAAATGGCGGAATCCGTCATCGGCAAGAAAGAGGACGGCAGCAACAAGACCGTGCTCGACCAGGCAGTGCTGTGCTTTGGCCAGATGAACGAGCCGCCGGGTGCGCGCCTGCGCGTGGCGCTGTCAGGCCTCACGCAGGCCGAGTACTTCCGCGACACCTACGGCACAGACGTGCTGATGTTCGTGGACAACATCTTCCGCTTCACGCAGGCGGGCAGCGAAGTTTCCGCGTTGCTTGGCCGCATGCCCAGCGCCGTGGGCTATCAGCCGACACTGGCGACCGAGATGGGAGCCTTGCAGGAACGCATTACATCCACCGACCGCGGCAGTATCACCAGCGTGCAGGCCATTTACGTGCCCGCGGACGACTTGACCGACCCTGCCCCGGCCACGGCGTTCAGCCACCTGGACGCCAAGACAGTGCTGGAGCGCAAGATTGCTGAAAAGGGCATCTACCCTGCGGTTGACCCGCTGGCGAGCACAAGCCGCGTGCTGGACCCGATCATTGTAGGCGAGCGCCACTACCGCGTTGCGCGCGACGTGCAGGGCATCCTGCAGCGCTACCGCAGCCTGCAGGACATCATTGCAATCCTGGGCATGGACGAGCTGAGCGAAGACGACAAGATCACCGTCAACCGCGCCCGCCGCATTGAAAAGTTCCTGAGCCAGCCGTTCTTCGTCGCCCAGCAGTTCACGGGCATCGAGGGCCGCTACGTCAAGCTGGAAGACACGATTCGCAGCTTTGAAGAACTCGTAGCAGGCAAGCACGACGCACTGCCCGAAAACGCCTTCTACATGAAGGGCAGTATTGACGAAGTGATTGAAACAGCCGAAAAGCAGAAGTAGCAGGTCAAAAGGAGACAGCCATGGCAGGCAGCCCCCCGCAGGGATATCCGCCGCACGATCAGCAGCAGCCGCAGCAGCAGGGTGCTTATGCTCCCTCCGGTGGCTACCCCGCCGGAGCGTCGGCCCAAGCGCCTTACGGGATTGATCCGAAGACCGGGATTCCGTTCTCGGACAAGCAAAAGCTTGTTGCCGGCCTGCTGCAGATCCTGCTTTCGGGTTTTGCTGTCGGGCGGTTTTACACAGGCCACATCGGCATCGCGATCGCGCAGATTGCCGTCACCTGGTTGACTTGTGGCATGGGCTTTCTGTGGCCGTTCATTGACGGAATCCTGATGCTGACCGGCGATCCAACAGACGCGGAGGGCCGGCCGCTGCGCCCCAACTAGCAGGCCGTAGATCAACATGAGCGAAGACAAGACGCTGTTTGTGGACATCATCTGCCCCGAGCGCCCGGTTTACTCTGGCGAGGCACTTTCCATTACCGCTCGTGCATGGGACGGTGAGCTTGGCATCCTGCCCGGCCACGCTCCGATGGTTACACGGCTTGGCATCGGCGAAGTGCGCGTCACGCGAGGCACACAGGCCAACAGGGTAACGGACCGATTTGCCGTCAAACAAGGCTACCTGGAAGTTTCCAACAACCACGTCGTGGTACTAAGTGAAGACGCCCGGGCAATCGATGACCTCAAGGGCGTGAACCCGGAAGACATCGAGCGCATCCGCAAGGCAATGGAAGTCGCCACCGATCCCGCCGAGAAAGCCAAGCTGCAAGCCGACCTCGACTGGTTGAAGGCCTCAGACAAGCTGCTCAAGGGCGTGTAGCCACCAAGCGTTCGAATCGTTACGCAATTTTGTAAGTGCCGCAGGCCTTGCTCGGCGTATTCTGTTTCAGAGTACTTCGCACAGGGGAAGAAGATGAACCAGGGCTACGACCAGAATCGCGGATACCCACAACAACCCAACCACCAGGGCCAGGGCGGATACCAGCCGCCACCGGGCTCCGCGCCTACTCCTTACGGCTCCGGGCAGGCGCCTTATCCGCCGCAGGGGCAGTACAAGATGCTGGCACCCCATCGTGGCGGCATGATTCTCGCGTTCGGTTTGTGCTCGTGGATGGTCTGTTTCATCTTCGGCATCTTCGCCTGGACCATGGGCAAGCACGACCTTGCCGAAATCAAGGCAGGCCGCATGGACCCGAGCGGCGAAGGCCTCGTCACTGCCGGGTACTGGCTGGGATTGATCAGCGTGATCCTGACACTTGTCGCGGTCCCGATTTTCGTCATCGCCTGGATCATGCTGTTCGCGTCAGCCGGCAGTTTCTAAGCCTTCCGAAGCGCCAAAAAAGCCACGGACAATCGTCCGTGGCTTTCCTGTTGGCAGGCGCAATGCCGGCGCTGCCGTCGGATTCCTGGCGGATTTCTGTAGCCGCGCCGCCAACACCTGCCTATCCTTGGCCGTTAAATCAATCACAATCGAAAGGGGTGCCTATGCCTGGCGTAACCCATCCAAGCGGTGTCAAGCGACCCAGCGCGCGCTTGCCCAAGAGTGCTATTTCGGGCCGGCGAAAGCCCACCGGCCCGATCAAGCCGCCGCACCGCCATTCCGGCTTTGCCGCAGGCGTTGATCCTGGCGGCGTGCACGTGACGCACGACGCCAAGGGCCACATGCACATAGAGGCACGGCCTCATCGCGGCGGGCTGCTGATGGCGATTTCAGTTGCCGGTTGGTTGATCCCGCTGCTTGGGATTGCCGCCTACACCATGGGCAAGAGCGATCTCAAGCATATCCACCTGGGTGCAATGGATCGCTCGGGCGAATCGGCGACGAAGATCGCGACTTACATGGGGCTGGCCAGCACGATCCTGTACTGCGCGGCTGTGGTCGTCGTGGGCGGGACCATCCTGGCGCTGCAGATCGCCTTCGGCGGTTAAGGCTACGCCCGCACGGCGGCAACCACGCGACGAACCTGTCGCACGTGGGCCTCGATGTGCATGGCCATGAACCTTGCCAGGTCAGCCGCTGTGACATCGTGGCCTTCGCTGTGCCGGCCGCTGCGGCTCATGCTTGCCGGCGTGAGCGATTCCAGCAGGGCCGTGTGCAGGGCCCCGGTCGCGCGCAAGGCATCCAGCGCCAGCCCGAGATCAAGCCGTGTCGCGCGATAAAGCTGCACCGTGGCCTGCGTGCGAATACCCGCCAATGCCGGCTTGTCCTCGACCAGAATCCGCCGCAGGCGCAGCCCCAGCATCTGGTCCACGTCGGCGACATGGAATGCGATATCGCGGGTTGACCATCCGTCGGGGCGTTCTTGCCGGTCCACAAGCTCAGCGGGTACCGCGTGCACCGTATCAATGAACGCGTCCACGGCCGCCAGGTAGCGCTCGGCAAGCTGTTCGGGCTGGATTGGCGAGGCGTCCATGGCAATGCTCTAGCAGTCGCCCGGGGCACTTGGCAATGGCTGCGATCACTGCGCCGGGTGTTCACGCCGCAGCTTGACCCGTCCCTTCATCGTGTTGACCCAGGCCCACAGCGTCGGGATCACAATCAACGTCAGAATCGTGCTGCTTGCCAGGCCGGCGATCACTGTGACAGCCAGCGGCTTGCGCACCTCGGCGCCCTCGCCGCCGCCGATCAGCTTGTCGAGCCCCTGCTGCAGCCCGAACTGCCAGCCGCCGATCAGTGGCCAGTCTTTCGGTGCGGTCATGGAGCGGCCTGCGCCCTCGACGATTGTGGTGAGGCCAGTGTCAACAAGGCCCGCAACGGCGTGCGCCGCCGGCATGAACGGATCAAGCCAGCCCGTCATCGGCAACAGACCCAGCAGCGTGGTAAGCGTCGTGATGGCAATCGGCCGCAGACGGATGCGCGAGGCATTCACCGCGGCTTCGTTGGCCGACTGGCCGCGCGAACGCAACTGGTTTGCGTAGTTCACCAGGACAATGGCGTTGTTCACGGCAATTCCGGCCAGCACGATCGCGCCAAGCAGCACCATGACGCTGACCGGAAGCGCGAACGTCCACAACGCAAACACCACTCCGGCACCGGCAAACGGCACGGCAAACATGATCACCAGCGGGTCAAGCAGGCTTTCAAACTGCACTGCCATCACCACGTAAACCAGAAACACCGCAAGCAGCAGTGCCAGCGCCAGCCCAAGGATGCTCGACTGCATCTCTTCAACCTGCCCCGCAAAGCCGGCCTGCGTGCCGTCGAGGTCCACTGCGCCTGACTCAAGCATTTCCTGCACGATGCCCGCCGCGCGCGACAGCGCAACGCCATTCGGCTCGGCCATGATGACCACCGCTCGCTGGTTGCCGACGCGCCGGATTTCGTTGGGGCCCTCGGTCACCACCAGGTCAGCGCCGTCATTGACAAGCACGTTGCGAAGCCGCACCCCGCGGGACACTTCCAGGTCGCGCACCTGGTGCAGGCTCTGCTTGTCGGATTCCTCAAGCTCGACAAACACGTCCAGCGCCTCGCCGCCGCTGCTGAATTGCGTGCTGACAGCACCGCCGATCTTGCTGCGTACCTCGCTGGTGACCTGCTCTGCCGTCAGGCCGAAGCGCTGCAACTGCGCGCGGTCATAGGCCAGCTGCACCTGCGGGCGACCGGATTGCAAGCTGGTACGCACGTCGCGAAGCAGCGGCACGCCTTGCTCGAGTTCAATGCCCCGCATTGCTCGTGCTACGCGTGCCGACACGTCTCCCAGCCGGTCATAGTTGTCGCCGCGCACTTCCACCACCAGGCCGGTGTCCAGCTTGACCAGCGCCGGCGCGCTGAACTCTGCCGTGGACTGGAACAGGGTGGAGTTGTCGGCGGCCTGCCGCAGCGCGTCGCGTGCCTGCGGCAGTACCTGCGGCGCGTCGGCACTGTCCTTGAGCGTCACGACCATGCGCACGCGATGGCTACCTACGGGCCGAGAGTCGCCGGCTTGTTCTTCACCGCCGACCTCAAAGTTGATGCGTGCCACCTGTTCCCGGAAGTCATCGTCATCAAATGCGGCCCTGGCTACCGCAGACGCACCGGCGTCAGTGTCGTTGACCTGCGTGCCGTCGGGTGCGGCAAGGTCAACGTAGAACTCATCCTGCTGGAACTCCGGCAACAGTTCCGTTTCCAGCGCCGTCCCGATCGACGCAGCCGCTGCGCCGGCAATCAGCACGCCCGCAAGCACGAGCAACGGCTGTGCGATGGCTGTCTTCAGAAGGGGCGGATAGACAACCTCGGCAAACTTCCACGCCGCTTCAAAGGCAAACGCGATGGGCTTGAATATCAATGCAAACACGAACGCCACCCCGCGCCAGACGTAGCGCACAACCCACGCCAGCGAGTCAGCAACTGCGGCGATGGCAAGAGCCGCAACCCAAATCGGAAGCAGAAGCAGCAGGTGCACGACCCATGGCACCCAGCGCCAGCCGCGTATCTGTTCAGAGGGCCGCACATAGCTCGCAACGGCGCGGGTGACCTTGAACGCGCCCAATGTGCTCACGCCGCTGAAGCCGATACCGAACATAGCCGGAACGACAAACTGGGCCACGATCAGTGATGCCAGCAGGCTGAAGACCACCGTCAGGCTCAGGTCGCGGAAGATCTGCCCCGCCACGCCTTCCACAAACACGATGGGCAGGAACACGGCAATCGTAGTCATGGTGCTGGCGAAAATCGCGCCGCCAACCTCGCTGATGCCGCGCACGGCCGCCTGCAGCGGTGGGTCGCCCTCTTCGCGGCAGCGCGCGATGCTTTCAATTACCACCACGCTGTTGTCAACCAGCATGCCGATGCCCAGTGCCAGCCCGCCCAGCGACATCAGATTCAACGAGACGCCCGACAACTGCATCGGAATAAACGTCGTCACGATGCTGAGAGGGATGGCCGCGGCGATCAGCACCGTGGCCTTCAATGACCGCAAGAACAAGAACAGCACGAATACCGCGAGCAACGCACCCAGCACAGCGCTCGCCGTCACGTCTTCGACAGCGTCTTCAATGAAATAGCTCTGGTCGCTGATGACGCGCAGGCCAAAGCCGTCGGGAAGCTGGTCCACCAGCGAACGCTGCCCCGTGAAAAACGCGCCGCGTCCGCCGCGCAATCCGCCGCGAATGCCGCCGCGGCGTCCGCCGCGCTGCACCTGCGTGACGCCGCCCGTCGCTTCGGACGCATCGACCTCGCCCCGTTTGTCGCGCACTTCCGAATACAGAGATTCGCCATACAGCGCGGTCCAGACGCGCCTTGCGGTTTCAATGATGTTGGCGTCGCCTTCCTTGAGAACTTCCAGCAGCACGCCTTCGCGTGCCTCGTACCCGGTCTCCTCGCCGACAAAGCGCGTGATGGTGTCGCGGTCGCGCGGCACGAAATCGATCTGCGTTGCTATCTCGCCCAGCGGAATCCGACCCTGCTCGGTGGGCACTACCAGGTCGCGCAGCACATCCAGCGACTCGTAGGTGCTGACGACACGCAGAATCACGTCGCGGCCGGCAAGCTCAATCAACCCCGCGCTGGCGTCCACCCGTGCCTGGCGCACGCGCGTGAGCACACTCTGCGCCGTGAGCCCGTACTGGTTCAGCTTCTGCTCCGACAGCGCGATGCGAATCTGGCGCTCCTGCCCGCCCGACACGCGCACAGCCGCGACGCCGTCGATCTTGCTGAGTTCCGGCTTGAGAATGTCCTCGGCAAAGGCGCGCAGCTCAAGCAGATCAACCCCGCGATCGCTGGCGAACAGGATCAGTCGCATGGTCGGGTCCTGCGCGGGGTCATAGCGCAGAAGCTGTGGGCGCCCTACTTCATCCTCTTCAAACCCAATGCGGTCAAGCCGGTCGCGCACGTCGGCTGTGGCCTCGAGCATGTTGGTGCCCCAGGCAAACTTGAGCAGCACGTCGCTGGATTCAGCGCGCGAAATGCTTGAGCGCGCGACCAGCCCCGGCACGTTGCCCAGGCGGTCTTCAATGCGCTGCGACACCTTTTCTTCGACCTCAGTGGGTGCGGCGGCGGGATACTCTGTGCGGATTGTAAGCTGCGGATACTCAAGGTCCGGCATCAGTGTGGTCGGCAGCTTTCCGTAGGCGACGATGCCGAACACGACAAATGCCGCAACCACGCAAAGCACAGCCACCGGGCGCGTGGTGATGATCTGAAAGAACCTGCTTGGCTTTGGGTTCGCGCGCTCGTCCAACGGAAGCTCCACTGCTGTGTTGTACGCATTTCAGCCAGGTTAGGGAGACAGAATCGGGGTAAGGCAGGCGGAGGGTGTTGGGTGTTGGGTCAACTGCGGGGACAGGGTTTGGGGTTTGGGGTTTGGGGTTTGGGGTTTGGGTTCAGCGACCGAGAATGACGCCGCCGCGTTGTTCTCGCACCCAAGACCCATGACCCAAGACCCAACACCCAAGACCCAACACCCAAGACCCAACACCCAAGACCCATGACCCAACACGGTCGTCTCGCCTTGTCCCGCGCTCGAATATGCGTAAAACAACCGACCTTGGCTCGGCAGGGAATGGCGATGGCTGAACAGGTCAATATTACCGTGGACGGCAAGCAGTACTCGGTGCCCAAGGGCACCAACCTGCTGATGGCGTGCCTGACGCACGGCCAGGACACGTCCGGCGACTACCCCGACCAGAACGAAGGCGGCGAGCACTACGTGCCGCACTTCTGCTATCACCCGGGCCTCAGCGTCTCGGGCAACTGTCGCATGTGCTTTGTGAAAACGAAGCAGATGGTCAAGCGCGGCGATCAGCTTGTGCCCATGGAAATGATCACCACGGCGTGCACCAACACGGTCGCAGAAGGCCTTGAAATCTTCACCAAGACAGACGACGTGCGCAAAGTGCGCGCAGGCATCATGGATCTTGAGTTGATCAACCACCCGCTGGATTGCCCCGAGTGCGACAAATCCGGCGAGTGCGCACTGCAGGATTTTGCCTTCGACCACGGCCACGCCGCCAGCAAGTTCGACTTCGAAAAAGTCGCATCACACATCAAGCCCCTCAGCGACAAGATCACCATCTGGGGCACACGCTGCATCCAGTGCTCGCGCTGCATTCGTGTTGCCGACGAAATCAGCGGCACCAGCGAACTGTGCTTCATCAACCGCGGCGACCGCACCACCATCGACGTCTTCCCCGGCAAGCCGATCGACAACGACCTCGCGATCAACACCGTTGAGGTGTGCCCCGTTGGCGCGCTCAAGAACCGCGACTTTCTTTACACCGCCCGCGTCTGGAACCTGGACCAGTTGCCCGGCATCTGCGGCTTGTGCGCCAAGGGGTGCAGCAACCGCGTGGACGCACTGAAGGACGAAGTCACCCGCGTCATGGGACGCGAGAACCGCAACGTGAACGGGTGGTGGCTTTGCGATCGCGGCCGGCTTGACTTCAAGTGGGTCAATAGCGCGCGTCGCATTGATCTGCCGCTGACGCGCGAAGGCCACATCTCATGGGACAAGGGCTATGAGCTTGCCACTGCGGGCCTGAAAGCAGCCAGCGAAAACGCGGCCAAAGCCTGGGCAGTCGCGCACGCGACCATGACCAACGAGGAACTGTTCCTGTTCAAGAAGCTGACCGAAAAGCTGGGCATCAGCAACATCGCGGTGATGGCGGAGCCTGACGTCAAACCGCTTGACTTTCCTGGCTTCAAGGCGCCCGCCGACGGCAACGCGAACCGGCACGGCGCGCAGGTCATCCTGGGCATACAGGACGCCGATGCGTCGCTCAAAACGTTCGCTGACGCCTGCGCTGCGGGCAACGTCGAGCACGTGTTTGTGTGGGCGGGCCTGCCCCACGGTGTGGACCAGCTTGAAGCGGTGACCACGGCGCTGGCGTCCGAGAAGGTGAAGAACATCGTGGCTGTCGATTTCCAGCGCAGCCTGCTGAGCGAGCTGGCCGGCATCACCCTGGCAAGCACCACCTACTTCGAGACCGGCGGAAGCTGGATTAACGGGGACATGTACCTGCAGGCGTTTCGCCCGGCGCTGCGCTATCCGCGCGAAGGGCGTATCGGCGTGGAGATTCTGCAGGAGCTGCTGTACGCGCTGGATGAAGCGCGCGGCACCGAAGCCGAAGTGACAAGTCAGGGCACGCCGCTTGGCATCAGCGCGGAGGACCCGTTTGTTCCCGGCGCGCGACAGCGCGGATGGGAAGGCGCGGCTACGATTCCAGTGCTCGCCGGCAGTGGCGAGATCGCGGTGAAGTCACGGAAGACGGTGGTAGGCGCCGCGGCAGTGTTCAATCAACTCGCCGAAGAAGTACCCCAGTTCAGCGGCCACACGCACCTGAGCCTCATCCAGAGCAAGGGCGCGAGCTTGGTGTAGGGGCGACGCTTGCGTCGCCCTTGAGTTCGCTATGCATAAAACGCGGGCGACGCAAGCGTCGCC
>CAZZBH010000006.1:21813-26945 GCA_964652605.1 uncultured Planctomycetaceae bacterium | reverse complement strand
GCCCCTACTTCTGGAAAAACCGCTCGAGCCTTTCCCGCAATGTCGCCCGCGCGCGAGAGGTCAAGCTTTTCACTGCCGCCACCGTTGTCCCGAGGATCTCGGCGACTTCCTCATATGGCTTGTCTTCGTAACGGCTGAGGATCAGCGCCATGCGCTGCTGCTCCGGCAGCTCCTGGATGGCTTCGCGGACTATTCGCGCGCGTTCGTCGGCGTCCATGGATTCGCCGTCCTGCGCCTCTTCTGTCGCCATGCGCTCAAGCGGGTTGCCGCCTTCTTCATCGCCGCTTACCAGCCGCAGCTTGTCGCGGGCTTTGTCGCGCTTGTAGTTCAGGCACAGGTTGCTCACGACGGTGTACAGCCAGGTGCTGAACTTGGCTGTCGGCTCCCAGTTGCCGGCGTTGCGATAAACGCGCAGGAAGGCCTCCTGCACCAGATCTTCGGCTTCTGACTGGTTGCCAAGGTGTCGATAGATCACCGAATAAGCGAGGCGATGGTGACGCTCAAAAAGCTGACGGAAAGCCTCTTCGTCGCCCTGGGCGACGCGTTTCAACAACTCGCTGTCCGGGTCAATGATTTTGCCGGGTTTGGCCATCCTGCGGCGCCCTCCGCGCCTTGACTCATGACGCAAGCGATGGCGCCCTTACCCGCCGAATCGTTGCAACAGGCTTTCTACAAATGCGTCTTTCTCGCCCCGTTCGCGCCATGATCGCGCCAGCGTCCTGGCGCGATCTGACAGGCCGTTAACGGACAGCTCGCAGATCAGGTCCAGCCGCAGCAAAGCCGGTGCTGCCATCACCACATCCGTGTGCCGTTGCAACCTTGCGAGTGCCCAGTCTCCGCGTTCCAGTGCGAGGCATTGCAGAACTGCCGCCTGGATATCGTCAACGGAAGGCTCTTCACCGGCGCAAAGTTCGTCCAGCAGCGCCAGCGCCAGCAGATCGTTGCCGGCACGCGCTGCCTCACTGGCCAGCGCTCGCAGAAACGCCGGCTCGCGCTCACCACGGGCGTAGGCTTCGCGCAGCAGGGCGTAGCGCTCAGCGCCCGCTGCCAGGGCAGCCAGCCTCAGTGTGGCGCGCGGATCATCCGGGTGCTCAGTGTGCGCGCGCGCATACCACTCACGCGCCGCGCCGCTGTTTCCCTGCTGCGCCAGCAACTCTGCGACGGCGTAGGCAAGCGGCACATCGTCCAGCATTGCGCCAGCCTCAGCCCGCTCACCCAGCAGCAGCAGGGCAAGGTCCTGGTTGCGCGCGTCACCGGCTGCACGGGCCAGCCTGTACAGCTTCATCGCCTCATTCACATTGCCGGTGATGTCGTCAGCGGTAAGGAGGTTGCAAACAACCGGCTGCAACAGGCGCGCGAGGCGGTAAACCTGCAAGGCATGCGTGTCGGACTCGTCGGAAGGATGTTCAAGCCAGCGCGGATCCATCACTGCCAACGCGTCGCGCGCGTTGCCTGCAGTGAAATCCGGCCCGTGGCGCGCCAACAGTGCATCCACGAGCATCTTTCCCTGCGGCGTTTCCATCGTGTCCCGCAGCAGCCCCGCGACCTCCAGCAGCACCTCGCGAACCTGCATGCGGGGAGGGTTGCCCGAGCGCAGGCCCAGCTCCTCTCCGTTCCAGGTATCGACACGGCGCGGCAGACGCGCGGCAAGCTCCGGGCGGGGCGGGCCGTTGGGCGCGATCAACTCTGTTGAAAGCGAACAACACTGCGCCAGCACCTGCGCCGTCACGACCAGCGGCACCTGCGACCCGCCCTGGGCGTAAAGCACGTCAGACGGCAGCACGGTTGAGCCGCTGCGCTCGGCTGGATAGCGCACGAGATGCAGCTCGGTCCTCAGGTGCGCGGTGAACACATCGAGCAGCGGCTTCTGTGCCTCGCGCCAACCGGCTTCGCGTGCAATCACGGATTCCGCGAATGCCTTCCAGCGCGCCAGCAGGTCCGTGTTCGACATTTTCAGCCGGGGGGGTTCAATCACCCCTACCAGCTCCTCAAGGCCCAGCATCAGCGCTGGCAGGTTCTGTGGCACCAGGTGGCCGGCCTGTGCGGCGATCGGGTCAATGCCCTGCGACGGCACGCGAAGTGCCGGCGGGGTTGCGTAGCCTTCGTGCTCTGCGACGAACTGCGGCTCGGGATCGGCTGGCCTGACCGGCACAGTCGGCGGCTTGTCTGTCGGCTCGCCGGGATCGGCGACTTGGGGCGGTGTGTACGGCGCGGCGTCAAATGCGCCGGCCACCCACGCTGCCGCCAATCCAATCAGCGCAAGCACTACGAACAGCCCGGCTGCGGTCACCACTCGCCGAATGCGGGTCCGCGCGTTTTGCGCGGCCGCCGATGGAGGCGTCTCGGCCCTGGTGACGGCTGGTAGGGGCGGGTCCCCGTCGCTGAAGCGAACATCGCCGACCTCGCTGCCGTGGCCCGGGCCCTTGCCTTCGGCAATCAACACACGATGAAGCAGGCCCCGCGCCCGGCGGCTCAGGCGATGCAGGTTTTTCTCGAGCTGCCAGCCCTCGATGTCACGCGTGGCTTGCAGGAAGTTCCGAAACCCCTGCAGCGTGTCGAGATCCAGCAGGTCAAAGCACTGTACGAACTGCTTTTCGACGTCGCGGCGCGCAGCGACGAAGTCTTCCAGCATGCCCGCAGGAAGGCTTCCGCCATCGTGCACGACTTTGCGCGCGAAGTTCAGGACGGCGTCCAGCCTGCGCAATGGCTCGTGCAAAGCTGTGATGCGGTTGGTGCCCTGCGCAGACTCTGCCATGCCATGCTCCGGGCGCCCAGCCGCTGCTACGCGCCCTGCAACTTCTCCTGCAGACGCTTGTCCTTTTCCAGCACCTTGGACGTCTGCGCGGCGCGCCACTGTACAACTTTTTGCGCAAGTTCGGCGTTGCCCGTCGCCAGGATCTGTGCCGCCAGTACTGCCGCGTTCACCGCGCCGTTGATCGCAACCGTTGCCACGGGCACGCCCGGCGGCATCTGCACCGTGCTGAGAAGCGCGTCAAAGCCGTTCAGCGCCCCCGACGCAACAGGAATTCCAATCACGGGCTTGGCGGTGTGCGCTGCCACCGCGCCGGCCAGGTGCGCAGCCACACCGGCGGCGCAGATGAAGACTTTCGTGCCGGCTTGCTCGGTCTTGGCGACGAACTCGCGGGTCTGGTCAGGCGTGCGGTGCGCAGAAAGGACACGGGCGTCGCAGGAAACGCCAAGCTCCTTGAGAGTCTTCACGACCGGCTCAAGGGTCGGCCAGTCGGAATCAGAACCCATCATCAGGACAACGTCAGGCATTCGTTTTCCCCGGTCTGTAGTGCATGTAACCCACGGCAATGCGGCCCGTGGCGGATTGTTGCGTCAAGCTGGCAACCTACTTTTTCAGGCGCTCGATCACTTCACGATATCGTGCCGCCGTACGTTCAATCACCGCGTCGGGCAGTTCGGGCGCCGGGGGCTGCTTGTTCCATGTCTGCGTTTCAAGCCAGTCCCGGATGATCTGCTTGTCAAAGCTTTCGGGGCTTGTGCCCACCTTGTACTTGGACGCATCCCAGAAGCGGCTGCTGTCGGGCGTGAGCATTTCGTCGCAGATCGCCAGTTCGCCGTCGATCAGACCGAACTCGAACTTGGTGTCCGCAATGATAATGCCGCGCTTGCTCGCGTACGAAGCTGCCCGGGTGTACAGGTCAAGCGTCAGGGTGCGCAAACGCTCTGCCATCGGCTTGCCGACTATGCCCGCGGCAGTATCAAAGTCGATGTTTTCGTCGTGATCGCCCTGGTCAGCTTTGGTTGCGGGCGTGAACAGCGGCCCGGGAAGCTGCTGTGCCAGTTGCAGGCCCGCGGGCAGCTTGTGGCCGCACACCTCGCCGGTCTTCTGATAGTCCTTCCAGCCCGTGCCGACGATATAACCGCGGGCGACACACTCGACCTTCAACATGTCGGCTTTTCGCACGTACATGGTGCGACCCTCAAGCTGGTCGCGATACTTGCGCGCGGCTTGCGGCATTTCGTTTACGTCGGCTGTGATCAGGTGGCTCTTGACCGTGTCCTTGAAGTGGTCAAACCAGAACAGGCTGATTTCGGTCAACAGCCTGCCGCGCCCGGGCACTCCCTTTCCCATCACCACGTCGAAGGCGCTGACGCGGTCGGTAGTTACCATCAGGTAGTTGCCGTCCAGTTCATAGATGTCCCGAACTTTGCCGCTGTACACGCGGTTCAGATCGGGCATGTCGGTGCTGATCAGTGATTGCATGGTTCCTCCGGCTGAGGCAGGTTTTGTTTGCCGCGCGCCCGGCGTCAAGTCCCCGTCGGGTCAACTGCCGCGACTACGACCTGGCGGGAACTGTTCTTTTCATCAAAGGGGCTTGCATCCAGGTCTCCGTACCTGGCAACGGTCCGAAAGCCGGCGGCTGCGAACAACTCATCAAGCTCAGCCGGCTGAAAAAGGCGCACGCTTTCCTGCCAGCGTCGCGATGGCTGGCCATGGGGCGTAAACTGGATGTCCTTGACCACGCGCGATGAATCCTCGTCGTAGCGCCGCTGCACGTGCACGTCAAAACCCGGTCGCTGCTCTACGCCTCCCGGCAGCAAGTCACGCACGGTTACCGCCGGGTTCATGTGGTCCAGGATCAAGCGGCCGCGCGGCTTGAGCACCCGAGCAACTTCGCGCAGCACACGAAGGTGGTCTTCCTCATCATCAAAGTAACCGAAAGACGAAAACAGGTTGGTCACGACGTCAAACCGGCCGCCAGCAAACGGGATGGCCCGGGCATCGGCGCGCACGGCCACCTGTTGCAATTTGCCTGCTTGAATCAGGGCGGCGGACAGGTCCAGCCCGACGGCATCCAGGCCGGCGGCGCGCATCGGCAACAGGTGACGCCCGGCCCCGCAGCACAGGTCCAGCACAGCCCCCGCCCGCGGCAACAGCCCCGACGCCAGCATCTGCGCTACCTGAAGCCGGCCCTGCTCCGGTGTGCGGTGGCTGTAAAGCTGCAGATACTCCTCAGCAAACGCGCGTACGTACCACGGCTCATGCATGACCCGAATATGCGGCTTGCGTGACGTGCTGACAATGCCGCGCTCGGGTTGCTACGATGCGTGGATGCTGAGCCGTCTCGGAATGCTGCTGGCGTTGATTGCTTCGTTGCTGG
>CAZZBH010000006.1:0-21803 GCA_964652605.1 uncultured Planctomycetaceae bacterium | reverse complement strand
CTGGTATCCACCGGCTGCAGCAGTGCGCCTGAAGAGCTGTGGCGCACCGAGACCCGCGTCGATGTGCAGGAGCTTGACGCAATCCAGTACACCGAAACGCGAACCGCCGGGCGCCTGACCCTGCGGCTTGACCAAAGGGTGCAGGTCACCGAAACCCCGTCTGAGCGCCTGTACCTGCTGTTCGAGGAAACGTACAGCACCTTTGACCTGGATATGTTCAGCCTTGTGTTTTTCTCAGTCCTTGGCGCCATTGTGACGGTCGGGCTGTATGTCCTGGTCGCGCTGTACGTCGTTGATCCCGCCGATGATGAAAACTCTTAGCCTCGTCTTGCTGCTGACGACCGGTTGCGCTACCCGCACCTGGGTTGAACCCACGGATCAGTGGCGATCGGTCGGTGAAGCCGAACAACGGGTTGAAGTACGCGGCATCGAGGACCGCTGGTTCGATGTGACGAGCGCGCCTGAGCCCGACGGCTTTTCTGTCAAGGAAATGCTGCGCACCGGCCCATCGGGCGAAGCGTCGTTCAGCCTGCTGCCGGCCGCGCTGCAGGCGCTGGCCTACGGGCACACCGTGACACTGTCTTTCGTTGAGCACGGCTACACTGAGGCCGCTTACACAACCGACCTGTCGGTTGCTGACGCGGGAAAGATTGTCGATGACTGGCGCGCACAGGTCCGGCTTGGTGCCAAGCCGAAGTTGCGCCGCGCAGAGATCAGGCTGCTGAGTGAGTTGATTGAAGGCTCAGCCGATGCCGCAATGGTAGAGGCGCTCAAAGAGATCGGCGAAGCGACGACAGAGCGCATGCCGTGGGAATAGTCACCGGCGCTGAGAACACGCGAAAAGTGGCGGAAGGCACCGATCAAAACTTGCGCAAATGATGCGTTTCCCATACATTAGTGACCATCGATCATTTCAGTTTCTGTGCCGGTCGCGAGTCCCCAAGGCCGCGACCACTAGCAGGTGGAGCTACGCGGGAACGAATGAACGAACTGTCTGGGCACGGAGCGGAGGAGCCATGAGGCATACGTGGGTTATGCTAATGCTGCTGGGATCGGCAGCATTTGTTGCCGGTTGCGTTGAGCAGCTAACTGTCAAGGGCGGCACAATCATCGTCAGCCCCGGAAGTGGCGGCGGTTTTGACCCTAATAAGCAGCCTCGGCTGATCGGCTGCACACCGAATGCGGGACCGGAAGCAAGCCCGTCTGAATTCTACATTGATGCAGCCAACCTGAAGCCTGACACCGACGTCGAGATCACCTTCGGCTCCAATCAATGGACTGGCCGCACCAACGACACCGGCTCGCGCATCCTGAACCCCGCACATCCGCTGGGAAAGTTCACTGCACCAGGTGGAACGGGCTCGGTTGACCTCGACATCTTCGTGGACGGCCAGAACCCGCCGTTTCTGAGCAAGGCGCTGGCGTTTACCTACCTCCCGCCGGGCACTCCCGCACTGCCGACGGTTTTGACGATGCAACCGAACACGTCCGACGAACACGGCGGACAGGTGATGGTCATGACCGGCACCAACGCGCCGATGTCTGCCGGGTACCTGATTGTCGCAACCTTCTTGTTCTCGTCGGTCGAGCTGAATACGGCCTGCACGCAGACTGCCGATGACACCTGGGAAGTAACCATCCCGGCAGTACCAGCCACCGAAAACTACACAACCGGGGACATGGACGTCACTGTGCGCATTACTTTCAGTGACCCCAACACACCGCAGTTGCTGCCAATCGCCATCACTGACGCTGCGCCGGTGAACCTGATCGACGGTAACCCGCTGAAGTACACCCACAGCGGCACACCGCTTTCGCCGCAACCGCAGGAATACGTGATCATGTCCGGCCTGGCCAATGTCGGCGCCGCCGGTGCTTCTCGCGCTGCGGAGTCATACGTTCGCACGATTGAGCGTTATGATCCTGCCTCGGATACGCGCACGCCCTACGCAGGGCTGCAAAGCCGGTACATGTACAATGGCTCGACCGTTTTCGCGCCGGCGGGCACGCACCACTATCCTTCGCCCATCCAGAACAGCACACCCAGCTTCCGTGAAGCCAACAGCACGTTTGCGCACATCGCGCTGCCCCAGTTTATCAGGCAGTACGAACCGGCTGTGCCTTTGGGAGTGCCCCAGCCGCCGGCGGTAGAAAAATTTGTCACCGGCAAGCTGTTTCACGCAACGGGTCAGGAGTCCGGCACGTCCGGGCCGACGACGACCGGCATTCAGGACACATTCTTTGCCGCCTACAGCAACGGCCAGGCTGAGCGCTTTGATGTAGGCGACCAGTCTGTACACGAAGAGATTCACGTGCACCAGAATTTCACGCAGTTTCCGTACTTTGCCGTGGTGCACGACAACCCGACGCCGCGCATCGTGGTGGCACGCTGCGACGGCCGCCTGTGGGCTTCCAGCGGCGAGAACACGTCCGACCTGATCCTCACCAACGTGACCGGAGAGGTGAAACACCTGAGCCTGAAGTTTGCCGGCAAGTTCCTTTTCTTCGCCACCACAGACGGCAACGTCTGGCGCTGCGACGTTGAGGCGGCAGCACCGCAAGCCACGGCGATGAACTGGCCGGCGGGCGTGAACCACTCCTACGTTTCAGACGAGTTTGCGCTCAGCGGTGACGGCACCACGATCTGCTTTGTCGCCGGTGACGGCAACGTGCGCTTCGATACTCCTACCCAGACCGGCTACTCCACCCATGAAGTATTCGCGATCGTGGCGGCAAACCAGGGGAACTCGAACATCATCGCCGTGACCGACTTCGTTACAGCCGGCGGTGCTCGCCAGATCATGTCGTGGGATATTGGCGGCAACGCCACTTACGGTACCAACAACGTGGACAACGGCAGCAACGACCGCCGCATTTACATGGCGGGCGTGAACGCGCACAGCAGCCAGACCAACCTGCCGGGCGCCGACCTCGTGGTGAACTACGACGGCCAGATCTGCGCATTCATTACCCGCGAAGATCGAAACGTTGCTGAGGGGCCGCAGACGCCGTTTGTCGTTTATTACCTGTACGTGGCGCGCATTGGCCAGGGCACTAACAAGATGTATCGCATCAACAGCACCACCGGCAACAACTTCGGCATCGGCAACGTGTTTGACCACAACATGACCGTCATCCCGGGCATCTGGTTCCCGCGTGTAGTGCCGAACTCCGGCATGCGCAACCGGCTGGTGTTCTCTGTGGCAGGCCTGAGCGGCGCGGGAGTAACCGGACAAAGCCAGCACCTGTTCACGGCGGATATCCCGCTGACCAGCAACGGCATCTCGACGCCGATCGTTCACAATCGTGTCCGTCCCGGCACGCCGACACCGTACGAGATCAACGCGCAGACGCCGACTCGCAACTTCTTCGGCGCGTTCCAGTCGCGCGGCGGCCACACGTTGTTCCTGATTGACGCCGACACTGCTGACCTGCTGTATCTCGACTTGCGTGACGGCGTAACCACCGGCGTTGAGCCCGTGGTGCGGGCTCACGACAACGCACCCATCAAGCTGCCACGCTACGACGCGCCCGCAGCACCCCAGAACCAGAACACTTACCTGCCGCCGGGCTTTTCGCCCGAGCCGCTGTCGGCGGGCGGCCGCGTGAACCTTGAGCACTGGGCGAACCAGCTGCATTCGCTGCACGGGCCAGGATTGACGGCATCGACGTCTGAGTACCTGCTGTTCGTCGCCGAAGAGTTGCCCGAAGAGGAAGACGTCTATGTTCTTCAGATGAGCAGCCTTACCAGCTCACTGCCGTCGCCGGCGATCAATGTTTCCAACATTCCCGGCCCCGGCGTCATCAAAGTGGTAACGCCGGCGCTGGACGGCTCAGTGATGGCACTGGTCAAGGGGCAGACCGGGTTCACGGACGGATACCGCTTTGCCGGAGCTGCGGGCTCACGGCTTTATGTGGTAAACGACTTTGTCGCGGCAATGAATGCTAACGAATCCAGCCTTACCCTGTCGGCTGAGCACATCCCGCTGGCCGGCAACCGCATTTCGCGCAGTATGGGCTGGTATCAGGACCCTTCGCGCTACACGCTGTACTTCGGTGAGGGCTCTACGACGTTTGGTGGCTCTCCCGCGACCTCAAAGTCATTCCTGCGCTTCACACGGCTTGACCTGGATCGCTCATCTGGCAACACGATCGGTACGCCGACCCAGATCACCTCGATTGCAGGCACAGTTCCACTTACCGAGGGCGCCATCTACATCTACTCGGTCGGCAAGCAGGAGTAGCCAGAGCATCGTTTGCCACGGGGCCCGCCTTGCGCGGGCCCTGTTTCTTTGCCATCAAGTCTGCAGTTTATCGGACCCAAATGCCGATCTTGGGCGCGGAGATTACATGGGCGACGTGGTCGTTGAGACTGTTCCAGACCCTGTACGCTGTCGCGGCTTCTTTGAGATGCCGTGGCGCGTCAACCAGGGCGACCCTGACTGGGTTGCCCCGCTGCGCATGGCGCAGCGCAATGTACTCAACCGCAAACACTACCCCTTCTATCAGCACGGCGACGCATGCTTTTTCGTGGCGCGCCGCAACGGCGAGGCCGTGGGCCGCATTGCCGCCATCGAAAACCGCCTGCACGCGCAGCAGTACAACGACGCCGTGGGATTCTTCGGCTTCTTTGAGTGCGACGAAGACCAGGCGGCCTGCACGGCGCTGCTGCGCCACGCCGCGGAATGGGTACGCGACAAGGGCTACAAGACGGTCCGTGGGCCCCTGAATTACAGCCTGAACGACGAATGCCCCGGCGTGCTGTATGAAGGCTTCAATGGCATCCCTTTGCTGCTGATGGCGCACAACCCGCGCTACTACCGCCGACTGCTGGAATCCTGTGGCATGCGGAAAGCCAAAGACCTCTACGCCTACCTGGTGACTCGCGCAACCGTGGCCGGTGACCGCTTTCAGCGCGTGATGAAAGCTGTTCGCAGGCGCGCGCCCGCGCTGGACATCTCGCCGGTACGCATGGACCGCAGGGGCTTTCGCGAAGACCTGGACACAATGCTGGACGTGTTCAACCAGGCCTGGGTTCAAAACTGGGGTTTTGTGCCCGTCTCGCCCGGTGAAAGCAAAGCCATCGCCAAAGACCTCAAGCCGATTGTGCGGCCCGAAATCACTGCCATAGCGCGCATGGAAGGCAAGGCAGTCGGGATGACCGTTTGCGTGCCCAACATCAACGAGGTACTGCGCAAGATGCCCGACGGGCGGCTCTTCCCGACCGGATGGTTCACGCTGCTGAATGGCTTGCGCATGATTCGTGGCTTTCGCACAATGATGATGGGCGTGTTGCCGGAATATCGCGGCAAGGGCGTGGACGCCATGATGATCGACCACGTGATTCGCAACGGCACTGAGCTGGGGTTCCAGTACTGCGAACTGAGCTGGGTGCTGGAAGACAACGAG
The DNA here is from genome assembly GCA_964652605.1 of uncultured Planctomycetaceae bacterium. GTDB lineage: Bacteria > Planctomycetota > UBA8742 > UBA2392 > UBA2392 > JADJRK01. The sequence continues at coordinate 16,394 of CAZZBH010000006.1, read as the reverse complement.
CCAATGGTGTCGCTGGCCGACAAAGCCGGCGGCAACCTTTACCGCAGGTACAGACTGTTTGAGGCAACCACGGATGAACTACTCGCGTAGCCTGTTCACTTTCCTGCTTACTGCCGCGCTGCTGGCAACACTGGGCGCCGGGGCGCGCGGCGATACCGATGCCTTTCCGTCAAGCCTGCGATCGGCCCTGCAGGCCAAACTGACAGCCTCAGAAGGCCGGCGCGGCACGGCTGCTTGCGTGGTCGTTGACCTGGAAAGCGGCGATACGCTGTTCAACTTCAATGGCAACAAGCCGCTGACACCGGCCAGCAACATGAAGCTGCTGACTACAGCGGCTGGGCTGCTGCAGCTCGGCAGCGAGTTCGAGTACAAGACGCAACTGCTGGCCGATGCGGACGTGCGCGACGGCGCCTTGCAGGGCCCGCTGTTCTTTCTTGGCGGAGGCGACCCCAACCTCAGCGGGCGCTTTCATGACGGGGACAACCTCGCGTTGTTCAAAGGCTGGGCCACGAAGCTGAAGCAGGCAGGCATTCGCAGCATCGAAGGCGGCATACGCTACGACAGCACGATTTTCGGCGGCGACAGCTTCTCAAGTGGATGGCCGCAGGATGACCAGTACATTCGCTCGTACTGCGCGCAGGTCAGCGCGCTCGCTTTCAACGACAACTGCATCGGCATCCGCGTGCTGCCGACCAAGGCCGGGCAGCCAGCCACCATCGAGCTCTCACCGCCAACCGCCTACGTCAAGGTAGTCAACGAAACCCGCACCGCGCCCGGCCGCAAAGGGGCCGAGATCGGAATCGTGCGCCCGCGCGGCGAGAACACCATCACGGTCAAGGGCACGGTGTATGAGCAGGCTACTTGGGGTTACTTCGTGGACGTAACCGTGGACGACCCCGCGCGCTACGCCGCCACCGTGCTGCGCGAAACGCTGCAAGCCGAGGGGATTCGCGTTGGCGGCAACACTGAGCCGCAGCTAGTTACGCCGGAGATCGCGGCCAGGTGCCGCGTGCTGGTTGAACACAAGTCGCCGCTCACAGCCACGCTGGGCCCGATCAACACCAACAGCCAGAATCTGCACGCCGAAATGCTGTTCCGGATGCTCGGCGCGCGCTACACCGGCAAGGGCACATTCAAGACCAGCCAGGCGGCGCTGGAGCACTTCGTGAAAGAACAAGGCTGGCATGAGCCGGGCCTTGTGTTTGCCGATGGCAGTGGCTTGGCACGGGACAACCTGGTTACAGCAAGTTTGCTGTCGCGGGTACTGCTCAAGATGTCCAGGGGCGACAACTTTGACGCCTATCGAGACAGCCTCGCCGGCGCAGGCGAAAGCGGGACACTGGAGAAGCGCCTTAAGGAGCTGCGCGGCAAAGTGTACGCGAAGACCGGCTATATCCGTGGCGTGCACGCTTTGTCGGGCTACCTGCTGATGGAAAAGCGGCGGCTTGCGTTTTCGATCCTGATGAACGACTGCGTGAACTCCAAGAGCGCGCAGGATGAGATCGTTACGCTGCTCGCCGACGCGATGAAGTAGCCGCCACGCTATTGCACGGCGCGGCGCACAAGCTCGGCCAGGTCGGCGATCGGCTTGTGCCAGAAGAAGAACACCAGCGTCATCAGGGCTGTGAATGCAAGCGCATACACCATCGCGGCCGGCGATTCTCCGTGCGGGTGCTTGCGGTCTTCTTCTGACGGCGCCTTGAAGAACGCGCGGTGCACGATCGGCAGCAGGTAGGTGGCGTTGAGCAGCGTGCTGATCGCGATTACCACCAGGGCGAACCACTCGTCAAAGTGCACCGCGGAGACATCCCAGCTTTCCAGCACGCCGACAATCAGATACCACTTGCTGATGAACCCCACCGCCGGCGGGATGCCGATCATGCTGATCGCACCGACCGCAAACGCCGCCATCGTCACCGGCATGCGGCGCCCGATGCCGTCAAGCTGGCTGACCTGCGTTTTGTGCGCAGCCGTGTACACGCTGCCCGCAGCAAAGAACAGGGTAATCTTGCCAAACGCGTGCGCGACAATGTGGAAGGTTGCCGCCGCGATGCTCAGCGGCGTGAGCAGGGCCGTCGCCATCACGACGTAGCTCAGCTGGCTGATCGTTGAGTACGCCAGCCGCTTCTTCAGGTTGTCCTGGAATGCCGCAACCAGCGAGGCAAGCACAATCGTTCCGCCCGCGATGTACAGCAGCCATGAACCAAGGCCGTGCTCCTGCAGTGCTCCGGCGCCAAACAGATACACCGTCACCTTGATCACGCAGAACACGCCGGCTTTGACCACCGCGACAGCATGCAGGAACGCGCTGACCGGCGTTGGCGCCACCATGGCGGCGGGCAGCCACTTGTGCACCGGCATCAATGCGGCTTTGCCGATGCCGTACATGTAGAGAAGAAACAGCAGGCCGACGATGCCCGGATCAATCGCGCCTGCAGCCAGCGAGTCGGCAAACACGCCGCCTTCGACAAAGCTGACACCCTGCGCAAGCGGCGCGTCCCCCAGGCTGAGCGTGTAGATCCACAGCATCGCGAGCAGTTGAAACGCGATGGAAGTGGTCATCAGCGTGCCCAGATACACCCGGCCAGAGCGCACGGCGTCGCTGGTCCCCTTGTGAGTTACCAGCGGAAACGTGCTCAGCGTGAGTGTTTCGTAGAAGACGAACATCGTGAAGATGTTCTCGGCGAACGCGATGCCGACGGCGCTCGCGATTGCCAGCGGAAAGCAGGCATAGAAGCGCGTCTGGTGCTTTTCGCTGTTGCCGCGCATGTAGCCGAAGCTGTACAGCGAATTGGGTATCCACAGCAGCGTCGCTACCAGCGCGTACACCAGCCCCAGAGGCTCCACATGAAAACTCAGCGGGACGCCCGGAATGATATTGAACAGGCTGAGCCGCACCGCCTCTTCGCGCATCACCACGGGGTACAATGCCGCCACGCATGCAAACGTGGCCACAGCCGTCAGCAGCGTGAACGCCTCGCGCAGGTTCGGCACTCGCCCAGCCATCACCACCAGCACGAAACCAGCCAGCGGCGTTGCAAGCGCGAGCAGTACAAGTGTTTCCGGCGTCAGGCTCATGGGTTCGCCCCCAGGAGCCATTCGGCAGCGGCCTCCGCCACGCGGCTGGAAAGGTTCGCATCCATGCCGAAGTACAGGCTGGCAACAATCAGGATCAGCATTGGCGCGAGCATGGTCAACGGCGCTTCACCAAGCCCGCCTTTGGTGCTGCGCAGATTCAGCGCGGCCACGCTGTTCTCGTCGGACTTGCCGAAATACACCACCTCGATCACGCGCCACACGTACACCAGCGCAAGCAGCGATCCCACCAGCACGATCACAGCCAGCTCATAGCGCCCGGCTTCGATCGCCCCGGTCACCAGGTACCACTTGCTGATGAATCCAGCCGTCAGCGGCACGCCAATCAGCCCCAGCCCGCCAGCGGTGAACGCCGCCATGCTGAACGGAAGCTTCCGCCCCAGCCCGGCAAGATCCTGCAGCCGTGTGCTGCCAAGCCGGAACGCAACCACACCCAGCGCCATGAACATGCCGCCCTTGATCAACGCGTGATTGAACAGGTGAATGACGGCGGCTGTAAGACCGGCCTTGTTTTCAAGCGCAAACCCAAGCGTGATGTAGCCGATCTGCGCGATGCTTGAATAGGCGAGGATCTTCTTGACGTTGTCTTTGCGAATCGCCATGTAGCTGCCAAGCAGGATGGCCCCGGCTGCGCACACCATCAGCACGATGTCGGTCGGGATCTGCCCGCGAAAAGCAAAGTCCGCCCCCACCACCGAATAGATGAACCGCATCGTGATGTACGCGCCGACCTTGGTGGCCGTCGCCGCAAGCAGCGCGCTGACCGCAGACGGCGCATAGGTGTAGGCATTCGGCAGCCACGCGTGGGCCGGAAACAGTGCAAGCTTCAGGCTTAGCCCGACAATCAGGAACGCAAAGCCGGTCAGGACGGTGCGCTTGTATTGCGGCTCGTCGGTCGCCCAGGTTTCGTAGATGCGGTGCAGCTCGATCGACATGTCCGCCATGTTGAGCGTGCCCGTCACCATGTAGAGATAGCCGATGCCAAGCAGAATGAAGCTGGCGCCGATCGTGCCCAGGACCAGGTAGTTCATGCTCGCGGTCAGCGCCCGCCGGTTGCGGTCTTTGCCCATCGCAATCAGCGCATAGGTGGCAAGACTGCTGATCTCAAGCAGCACATACAGGTTGAAGGCGTCGCCCGTGATGGTGATGCCCAGCAAGCCGGTCTGGCAGAACATCCATACCGCCCAGAAGAAGTGCAGCTTCTCGCGGGCGATCTCGCTCGGCACGCTGCGGCGGGCATACAGCGTTACCAGCGCGCCGATCAACGCCACGATCACAAGCACGCTCGCGTTCAAGGCGTCTATCTGGTAGGCGATGCCCCACGGCACAGGCCAGTTGCCCATCAGGTAGGTGATGCTGGTCGGCCCTTGCAGGACAACGTCGTGCAAAAGCTGCAGGCTGGCGGCGAACACCAGGACCGACGACGCCATGGCAAACCACCACCCGGCGGCGCCGCGGGCAACCAGCGCGCAAAGCAGCCCTACCAGCAGCGGCGTGACCACGATCAGCGCGGGAAGCTGGGGCGCAAGTTGCGATTGCAGCTCGTGCCAGTTCATGGCTGCCCGGCCTCCAGGTGCTCGATGTCGTGCTCGTCGATGGTTCCGTACTTCTCGCGGATGTTGACCACGATTGCCATCGCGACGGCCAGCGTGCTGACGGATACAACGATGGCGGTCAGGATCAACGCGTGTGGCAGCGGGTTGGAGTACACCGCGTCATTCCCGCTCAGGGCGCGCACAGGCGCCGTGCCCCCCTCAATCTTTCCGATGCTGATGTAGAACAGGAAGATGCCGGTTTGAAACAGCCCCAGGCCGATTGCCTTCTTGACCAGGTTTGACTTCGCAATGACCGCATAAAAGCCGATCATCATCAGCAGCGCGCAAATCCAGTAGTTGTAGTGGTGGAAGACGAACTCCATCAGACGTCCTCCCGGTCCGTGGCCTGCGCCGCGACCTCTTCGGTGGTGCCCTCGGTGATCTCGTTGAAGATCGTAAGCATCACCGCGGCTACGGTCATGCCGACACCGTACTCGACGATGACCATCCCCCACGGCTCGACCGCTCCGGGATTCGCCGGGTTCAGCACCGCGTAATCCAGAAACTCGTAGCCAGAAATCATGGAATACACGCCAAGTCCCGCGTAGGTCAGCACGCCCAGGATGGCCACGGCATCACTGACGGCCCGCGGAATGATCTGCCGCATCTCGTGGGCGCTGAATACAAGGCCATACAAGATGAATGCCGCGGCTATCACTACACCGGCTTGAAAGCCGCCACCCGGGCCAAGCTCGCCGTGCGTCTGCACGTACAAACCGAACACCAGCATGAAGGGGATGTTCCAGCGGGCAATGATGCGCAGCAGGATCATGTCACTCACAGCAATCCCCCTTTCAGCGGATTGCCCCGGCGGCCGCGCAACAGCAGGATCATCGAAAACCCGGCAGTCAGAATCACGCAGCACTCAAACATCGTGTCAAACGCGCGGTAGCTCACGATCACCGCCGTGACCTGGTTTGGTACATAGCCGTGAAAGTAGTCGCCGTGGGCTGTTGCGTGCTCCTGCGCCGGCAGTTGCCCGCTCTTGCCCGTGGGCGACTTCTTGACGTCCTGCTGGATCATGCCGCGCGTCAGCGCGTGCCGGTTGGTGGGTGAATTCGGGTCGCCGAAGTGCGGCATATCCAGCGTGCCGTAGATCAGCGCCGCACCAACCAGCAGTACCACAGCCAGCGCCGGAAAGTGAATGCGCCGGCGCACCACTTCGTGCGGTCCCACAAGCACCAGCGTGCCGATCAGCAGGATCGTGCTGATGCCGGCGCCCACCGCAGCCTCGGTAAACGCGACGTCCACGGCGTCCATGTTGACCCATACCACCGCCATCAGCAGGCTGTAGATGCCCGCCAGCATGGTCGCGCCGAACAGACTGCGAACCTCGATAGTTGCCAGCGCGCACAACGTCACCAGCAGCAGCAGCGCCAGGTCAATGATCACGAAGTCCATATCAGGCATCGCGACCCTCCTGCCGCTGCTTCGGCCCAGGGGATTGATCCGATTCCCAGGGTTTCACGCCCGCTAGAAACGCGGCCTTGGTGATGGCGTGGGCCGCAACAGGCGCGGTGATCCACACAAACAGCATGATTAACACCAGCTTGGCCGCGACAAGGTAGCCGTATTCGTACTTCAGTGTCTCTGCCAGCAGGCCAAGGAAAATCAGGCTGATCCCCATGGTGTCGTTCTTGCCGGCTGGATGCACACGCGTGAAGAAGTCCGGCATGCGCAGCAACCCAACCGCGCCGGTCAGCGCAAAGAAGCAGCCCAGCGCCAGGCAGACGATCACAAAGATGTCCAGCGCAAGCTGCATCAGCCCAGCCTCCGGTGACGCACGAACTTGAGAATCGCGATGGTCGAAAGAAAGTTCAGGATCGCGTACAGCAGTGCAATGTCCAGAAACTCCGGCCGCCGCGTAATGAAGCCCAGCAGCGCCACGAAGATCACCGTCTTCGTGCCCATCGTGTTCATCGCCAGGATGCGGTCGTACACCGTCGGGCCAAAAAATGCGCGCGCCAGAACCAGCAGAATGCTGAACAGCAGCACGCAACCCGCCACCATCGTCGGGATGTCGGTGTTGCCGAAATCAAACACAGCCGCGGAGGCAATCATTCATCCCCCTCCAGCCGGCGGACGCGGTCGTGCATGTCGGTCAGGTCGGCTGTAGATGAATCGCTCAGTGCGTGCAGGAGCATTTCGCGCTTTTCGGTATCGACGCGGACAGTGACGGTGCCCGGCGTCATGGTGATGCTGTTGGCATAGATGGCCGTCGCCAGGTCACTCTTGATGCTGTAGGGCACGGTGATGAAGCGCGGGCGCACCGCCCGGCGCGGGTTGAGTGACCACACACGGCGCGCGACGTCCAGATTGGCCAGGACAACCTTCCAGGCAAGCCAGAACAGGTAGGGAATCTGCCGGACGATGATGCGGCCCATGCGGCCCTCGTCGTAGAGAAACCCGACGCGCTTGGCAACGAGCGTGCCCAGAGCCGCGCTGACGACACCACAAATCAGCAGGTAGCGCTGATGACCATCGGTAACGTCAATCTGGCCCGAAAGCAGTACCCAGAAGCCGAACAGCACAAGAAACAACAGCAGGTGGCGCAGCAACGTCGCGTCTCCGTGGGATCTATCCCGTACAATACTGGCCTTGGGGGGAGGCGGCAGACATGGCGCGAATGCCCGCCAGTCGTCAATTATCGATAAAACCTAAAACAACACACGGCCCGCGAGTATCGCCGCAGGCCGCGAGGTTGTCAACGAGAACCGTTCAGTCCTGTCCGCGAATCCGCAGATAGCGCGCATGGACCTGGAGCGTCAAGGCGCCCATAGCCGTTGCGCCTACGCGCCCGCCCCACGGGTGCCAGGCGCCGACAGCGTCCCAGCTTCCGTGCTCGTCGAGAGTGTCGGCTGTGGAGTCTTTGTCTTCAGGCCGCCAGCCGCGCTGGTTATCCAGCAGAGCTTTCGTCAGCGGCGCGGACCATGTTTTCCAGGCCTCACCCCCCACCTGGAACAGGGCCAGCGAGCCGAAGTACCAGTACGCCATATCCACCTTTTTGTCGGCCCACACGGGCGTGTCCTTTGCCAACAGGGCGGATTGGCTCTTGAGGTCCTTGTCCTGCAGGTCCCAGTGATCGCTGAACAGCCGGCTAGTGATGTTGACCGCCTCCATGTCGGGATGCGCTACCCACTTCGCGGTTTGCTTCGTGCGCGGCGACTGATCGCCCTTGCGCTTGTATCCGGTGCGAGTATCGCCCTTCACCTCTGCCGAAACGGAGTCAAGCCACTTGTTTGCACCCTTCCAAGCCTTCTCGGTGTCCACCTGCAATCCAGCCATGCGGGCAGACTTGAGGGCCAGAACGCACCAACCGGTCATCTGCGTGTCGCTTTCCTTGACGCCTTTGCCCGCCCCCCAGCCGCCATCCTCGTTCTGCGCTGCGAGCAGATACTCAACGCCCTTGTCCGCCATCGGCTTCAGAATCGGGTCAAGCGACAGTCCGTAAAGCTCGCTGATCGCCATGGTTGCCACGGCGTGGTCGTGGACGCTGCTGCACTTGCCCTCGCCGAAGCAGCCATCGTTGTCCTGAATCTTGCGAAGCGAAAGGATACCCAGGCGTACGGTGCTGCGGTACTCGCCTTCCTTGTGGTCGTAGCCTGAACCCACAAAGGCCAGCAATGCCAACGAGGTCCATGCCACGTCGTGATTGCCCGCCTTGCCAGCATCGCCCTCAGGCTTGCCCGGGTTCACCCATTCGAGATTGTGGGTTTTCTTGGCCTCGCTGCGCGCGCTGTCTGCGCTGAACGTGCTCGCACTCCAGTGCCCCTCGGGGTGCTGGTGGTCCTCCAGCCATTCCAGTGCGGCGGTGATGCGAGAGTAAATGTCCGCGGATGTGGTCGGCTTAGCCTCGGCATCCTTGGCTGCTTTGTCTTGTGATTCGCCAGGATGGGCAGCAAGCAGCACAGCAGCCAGCGTGATCATGCAGCATGCGAATTGACGCAACATGGCAGTCCCCCTCGCGCGTGGATGAGTCCTTACATACGAGTCAAACAGGAGAAGGTTCGCTCAAACCAGGAAAAACAGCGCAATGGCAACAGCCGCTGCCAGCAGCATCAAGAAGAATACACGTGACATCACGCTTCGGCGGTGCCGGTCCCGGCTTTTGGCCTCAACTCGTGCGTACTGCTCCTTGAGCACGTTGTGGATGCCGGTGTTGCTGCCGGAATCCTGCAGCAACGGCCCGCCTGCCGGGTGCATCGGGTCGCAGACCTCTGTCGCGCGATCATACTGGTGACCGGGCACGGCAATGCAGTACTGGCCGCCCTCCTGCGTCATGCGGGCTTCGATGTTGGCCGCTTCCAGGTATGTCGCGGTCATGCCGGCGGTAATCCGGTCCTCAAAGTACGAAAGCGGCACCCATTCTTCGGCGCCGGGCGCTTCGTGAAGGTCCGTGTCTTCGATACCGGGCATGCCTTGGTTGTACCTCTCACCCAGTGCTCATCCTACCGCGCACAACCCGACAAATGTCAACCGGCGCCCGTGGGGGTTCGGGCGCCGGGCGCTCCAGCCGGGGGGCTGGCTGGCTTGGGGCTGCGGTGAGCGCACGCAGCCCGAAGTTGCAAGGGTCTCCGACAGTGGGGGTCGAGGGTCGGACGGGAAATGTCGGAAACCCCTGTATTGCTGTGCCCGCGCAGGCATGTGCAGTGCGCATCGCGCACTGTCGGCTGCCCGCTGGCAGGTCGGTTTGAATGGCGCGCGTAGCCAAGGTTATGGCCTCGGCGCACCTGCGGGCAGTGAAGCTGTGGGGTTCCCGTTCGTGGGGGCGAGGGTCGGACGGTTCCGATTCTCCGGAAACCCCTGTTGATCTATCAGCGCGTTCACAGCGTTCAGTTGTCAACTCCTACACTCATATGGTAACACGCCAAAAGAGCATGTAAAGCCAAAAAGCTAAAATATCGACAAACTCACGAGCACCTCATAGCCCAGAACGACAACGGGAACCGGAGAACCGGTTCCCGTCGTTTTCCTTGCGTTAGCTACTCGTCCAGAGCGTTCAAAGCCTCTTCGTGCAGGGTCTTGGTGGCCCGATCCTGCGGCAGGATCGCCAGCGCCTTGTCCAGGCTTTCGGCAGCAGCCGCCGCGTCGCCCGTCCGAAGCATGACAAAGCCATGCACCAGCAGCAGGTCAGGGTCGCTGGGGGCAGTCTTGAGCTCGGATTCAAGATGCTCCACGTAGCCTTTCAATACCTCGGGGCCGCCAAAGGCAGCCGGCAGATCAAGGTTGCTCTTTGATGCGTCAAGTACCACTGCGCGCCGAAGTGCAAACGCGCTGAATGCGTACTTGCCCTGCGCAAAGGCGCTTACAGACAGGCTGTAGCGGGCCTCGGCGCTGCGCGGGTCGATGATGGCAGCTTCTTTGAAACCCTTGGTGGCCGCGGCGAAGTCACCGCGGGCGAAGGCCTCGGTGCCGCGCGTCATTTCAACCTGGTACTCCTCGGCGGCATTGGTGCGCTGCCGGTCCTTTTCGGGCTGAGGCGTGCCGGGCGTCGGAGCGCTGCCAATGCGGTCGCGGCGGCGGTCGTCGCGGTAGGCGCCGGAATCTTCGGCGCCATCTTCATACCCGCGGTTGTAGCCGTCATCGTACCCGTCGTTGTAGATCGAGTCATAGCTCAGCGACGTGTAGCCATACGCGTACGGTCGCCAATCGTACCAGCGGGTGTACCCGTACCAGTACGGTCGGTTTACGCGGCAGTGCCAGCCGTGATAGTTGAAGGTGTGGTAGTGCCGGCGCCAACGAGGAAAGTAGTAGCAGTGGCCGGCGTGACGGTAGCCGAACCATCCGGCATTGTACGCCTGGATATGCCAGGCACCGCCCGCGAGAATCGCGACCGAATGGCTACCGAAGAAAACATTGCTGAGCCATGAGCGATGGCTATGAAAGCTCCAGCCGCCAAAACCTACCGAAAACGAAACACCGACTGACCACCAGTTGGGCGAGTGCGCATAGGGGTAGTAGGAAGGCCGCCAGTTGTAGTGGTTGTAGTAGCCCTTGCTGTGAGTTGTTTTCTTGAGCGGATAGTGTGGACGAGTCGAATCCCCGCGTACGACGCCTGTTGACAACGGCGAGCGCAGGCTGGTCAGCGTGCTTCTCTCTGAAATCGTGCGCGAATGCGCGCTGCGCGACTGGGTCGCGCCGCGTGTCAGTTCACGCGTACGCGGCAGCGAAGCCGTGCGCGAAGTGGAGCGAACGATGGCCTCGCGCGGCTGAACGCGGTCGATGCCGCGTGTGGCGGTTGTACGCGGTGCCCGGGCCGTGTTTGCGCCGCGCGTAACAGTCGGGATGCCGCTGCTTGTGCGGCTGATACCCGAGCTGCGACTGATGCCGCTGGAGGGTGTGCGGCTGATACCGGAGCTGCGGCTGATTCCGCTGGAGGGTGTGCGGCTGATTCCACTGGAGGGTGCACTGGCGCCCCGCGAAATGCCGGAACTGCGGCTGATGCCCGAACTGCGCGAAGGCGCACTGCTGCTGCGTGAGATGCCCGAACTGCGTGACGGCGCGCCACTGCTGCGTGAGATGCCCGAACTGCGTGACGGCGCACCACTGCTGCGTGAGATGCCCGAGCTGCGTGCCGGCGCGCCACTGCTGCGTGAAATGCCTGAGCTGCGTGACGGCGCACCACTGCTGCGTGAAATGCCCGAACTGCGTGAGGGCGCACCGCTGCTGCGTGAAATCCCTGAGGAGCGCGAAGGCGCACTGCTACCCCGCGAAATCCCCGAACTGCGCGAAGGCGCGCTGCTGCTGCGTGAAATCCCTGAGGAGCGCGAAGGCGCACTGCTACCCCGCGAAATCCCCGAACTGCGCGAAGGCGCGCTGCTGCCACGCGAAATGCCCGAACTGCGCGAAGGCGCACTGCTGCCGCGAGAAATGCCGGACGAGCGTGAACCCGAACCGGAGTTTCCGCGAGTAACGCGCTGCGCCTCAATCTGCGCCATCGGAGCGGCAAATGCGATCACCGCAAACGCCACAAGCCCACCAAATAGCCATCGTCTGGGAATTAGCATGAGTCCCTCCGTATGCCGTCGGCCCCGGCAAGGAAAAAGGGCCACGCGGCATTGCTGCCGTAAGGGGCCCCTTCGCCCACAATTGTAACCAAGTCTTGTCGTGAATGCATCCATTAAAGGCGGAGAATCCATGGGCAGGCGGCAGGCGGCAGGCGGCGAGAGTGTGCGTGGGTGGTTGCGACAGTCAATCAGATTGCTGTAGTTCCGGTTGCCCACTGCCGGTTGCCCGTTGCCGTCAAGCCCTCACAGATCAAACGGATTCGCAGCCAGTTGCTTGCGTGCACCCGGCTGACCACCCTTGCCGTCGCTGACGGGGCAGTCAGGCAAAGCGCGCAGTATTCGCTTTCCGTAGCCTTTGCGAATCACTCGACTATCAAGGATCACCACCGTGCCGTAGTCGTCCTTGCGCCGGATCAGCCGTCCGAACCCCTGGCGCAGTTTGATCGTGGCCTCCGGCACCATGTAGTCGTTGAAGTCGCTGCCGCCGCTGCGCTGCACGTCTTCCATGCGTGCCGCCACCAGCGGGTCGCTGGGCACCGGGAACGGCAGACGCACAAGGATCACCGTGGTCAGCGCGTCGCCAGGCACGTCCACGCCCTGCCAGAACGTCTCGACGCCGAACAACACCATCTTCTCGCCGTCCTTGAAGCGCTCCAGCATGCGCCCGCGGCTTAGCCCTTCGCCCTGGCGCAGTACGGTGAAGCCCTGGAACTCCAGTGGAGCGCGCACGTTGTCGTACACGCGGCGCAACTGGCTGAAACTGGTGAACAGGACGAAGGTGCCGCCGCGCGAGCGTTTGATCGCGGCGGTTACTTCTTCGTTGATACGGCGGTCGTAGTCGTCGCTGCCTGCCCCACCTTTCGGCGGCTCAGGCACGTCGGGGATCACGATCTGCGCGCGCTCGCGGAAATTGAACGGGCTTCCGACCTGCAAGTGCGTTACGCCTTCGTCGGGCACGCCAAGCCGGTTGTTGATGTAGGAAAAGTCGTCTGCCCCCGTGGCGAGTGTCGCGCTGGTCAGCACCACGCTTTTGCAGCGCTCAAACAGCAGCTTGTTCATCAGCGCGCCAACGTGGATAGGTGCCGCCCGCAGCTCAACATTTCGTTCGCGCCCGCTGCGTTCGATCCAGTAAACCTGACCTTCCAGCGTCTGACGGTTGAAGGCCTCCAGGCTGCCGGCGTACTCCAGCACGCGGTTAACGTTGCTTTCGATCTCAAGCCGATCTTCCTCATTCTTGGTCTGCAGCATTCCCTCTTTGAGGCGCAGTGCCAGCTCGTGCAACGCCAGCGATGCTTCATGCGGGAACTGCTCCGCTTCGTGCATGCGTGCGGGGTCCTTGCGCTGCTCATTCATCCAGTTTTCGACAAGCAGAAAAAAGCGCTCGCCCTCGTCGCGGGCCTTGCGCAGAGCCTCATGGCCGCCGCGCAGAAAATCAAAGCGAGTCAGAATCCCGCGGTTCTTGCGCGGGTTGTAGATCTGCGCCAGCGTGTAATTCCAGCCGCCGCGGGTGACGCGCAGACCGAGGTGTTCGCTGGCGTAGCGTTCAAGGTCGTGTGCTTCGTCGATGATGACGTAGCGGTAGTCGGGCAGGTAATTCACCCCCGCCGACTTCAGGGCCAGATCGGCGCACAACAGGGCGTGGTTCACCACCAGGATGCTGCAGTTGTAGATGCGTCGCTTGGCCTGCTGGTAGAAGCACTTCTTCTCGTAGTTGGGACACTGGCGGCCCATGCAGTTGTTGCGGTCGCTGACCACCTGCTGCCACGCTTCGCCCGAGGGCTCGAAATCCATGCTGCTGCGCGAGCCATCCGGCGTGCCCTCAACCCATGCCTTGATGCGCAGCAGTTCGCGCTTCTCGTCACCGGCCAGCACACCTTCACTTTCCTGCCGAAGCGCGCTTTCAAGCCGGCGCAGCGAGATGTAGTTGCTGCGGCCTTTGGCCAGCACAGCGGTGAACTCCTGATCCCAGACGCTGCGCAGGAACGGGATGTCCTTGCCGTAAAGCTGCTCCTGCAACGCGATCGTGCCCGTGCTGATGACCACGGGCCGGTCATCCACCTTGCCCTCAACGGCGCGCTTGATGGCGGGCACCAGGTAGGCAAACGATTTGCCCACACCGGTGCCGGCTTCGACGACAAGGTGCGTGTTGCCGTTGAGAGCAGCCTCGACAGCGCGCGCCATGTTGAGCTGCTGCGGCCGGTCTTCGTAGCCCGCAAGCTTCTGAGCGATCAGCCCGCCGGCGCCAAGGATGGAATCAACAAACCTCACGCCGAAAGTGTACCTCCAGATGCGACAACCGTACGGGCGACGCTTGCGTCGCCCTCGATCCGCGTAAATCAAGCCCTCAGTCGAGGGCGACGTAAATCAGCCCTCAGACGAGGGCGACGTGAATCAGCCCTCAGTCGAGGGCGACGTAAACGTCGCCCCTACCGGGCTTCCTTGCCCATTCGTGTGATCAGCTCCTTGGTTACTTCGCTTAGCTTGCCGTCGCTGGGGTACTTTTCGGTGAACCAGTAAGCCATGCCCAACTGCGCCGACTTGCCGGCCTTCTTTCGCTTGCCCTCGCCCGTGAGGTAGTACACCTCGATTGCCACGCTGACGTGAAACCCCTTGGGCTGCTTGTCGTCGCAGGTGTAGATCACTTCTTCGCGTTTCTCGGTGGTGGTGGTGCGTTTCTCGGACGTCACCTTCACGCCCGCCTCTTCGAACATGCGCTCCCACCCTGCGCGTGACACGCTGCTGCTTTCAAACTTTGTATTGGCTTTGTACTCGACGCGCTCTTCTTCAACGACCGTGACCTCGACCGGCACGATGCGCGGCGGCGCCGGCGCGTTCTGCTCGATCGTGTAATAGATCATCGCCATCAGCCCCGCGTCTTCGATGTCGTCCGCGCGCCAGTGGCTGTTGCTTTTGAACTGGTCCTGCGCGGTGCGTTGCAGGTTCATGGCGATGATGCGGTCGCTGATTGCGCCAAGGTCCGTAAGCTCTTCGCCCACGTTGTTGTAGTCCGGGTACCACATCGAAGCCATGAACCCGTTCCACTTGAACTCGGGGTCCGCCGCCACCCGGTACGCGACCTTGAGCTTGTTTTCGTCCGCGCGCGCCTTGCTGGATTGCTGCCAGGTATCGCCGTGCATCTTCTGCACCAGCTCAGTCGCCGTATCCGACAACTTCTTGTCGTCGGGCATCAGCGCCGCGTGGAAGTACGCCATGCCCGTCATCGCCGGCGCGCCCACCTTTTTGCGGCGGCCTTCGCCGGTCAGGTAGTAGGCCTCGATCACGATGTTTACGTGATAGCCGCGCAGGTCGTTCTTCACCCGGTACTCGGGGTAGCGTGTGCGTGTCTCAGTGCGCTTGTTGACGACTTCGACTTCCACGCCTGATTCCGCGTACACCGCCTGCCAACTGCCGGCGCTTGCCATGCTCCGGCTGAACTTGTCGTCCACCCTGACCCTCACGCGCTCTTCGGTGATCGTTTCAATCACGATCGGCGCGACTCGCGGCGGCGCCGGCCGATCCTCGGTGATCGAGTAGTAAATCATGGCCGTCAAGCCGGCATCCTCAATGTCGTCGGCGGGCCAGTTCGACTTGCGTTTGAATTCGGCCTTGATCGCGTTCTGCAGGTTCATGGCTGTAATCCGGTCGCCTATTGCACCGGCGCTGATCAAGTCTTCGCCGCAGTCATCCAGGTCCGGATACCAGATGGATGCCATGAAGCCCGTCCAGCGGAATTCCGGGTCAGCCGCGACGCGGCTTGACGTGCGACCGTAGGACTGCGCTGCCGGTCTTTCTCGCGGCGGGTCCTTGCGCGGACGCTCAACTTCCCTTGGCGGCAATTCGCGCGGTGGCTCGCGCACCGGGTCACGTTTTGGGCGCTCGACTTCACGCGGCGGATCTTCACGAACGGGGTGTTCGCGCGGCCGCTCAATGTGTCGTGGCGGGTCCTCGCGCACAGGTCTTGGAGGCGGCGCTTCAACGTGCGGCGGCGGCTCTTCCTTTACGGGCTCAACGGGTTGCTGAACTTCAACGTGCTCAGGCTGCGGCGGTGGTGGCTGATGGCGTGGCTGTTCGCGACGCGGCTGCGTGCGCGGCCGCTCTTCGCGTGGCTGAGTGTCCGTTCGCTCTTCCGTGTAGTGAATGGTGCAGCCAAACAGCATCACCGCGACCAGGCAAAGCATCGTCTTCATTGGCATCTCCGTTTCCCGCCGAAGTTTACGATGCGGCGCGACGAACGGCGCTGCAAAAGTTCCGGCAGTCGGCAGTCGGCAATAGTGTGCGGTGCGCCATGGCACTGTCACACAGATTGCCGCAGTTCCGGTCAGCGATTCCCGCAATCCCGACTGCACCTGCAGCCAATTTGTTACCAACTTCGCAACGCCATACGCCATCGCCATTTGCCGCGTGGATAACCGGTGGATCGGCTGTGAATGCGCATTTTAAGCGGGTTTTCGCTTGCAGTGCTAGTGCGCGATGATATGTTGCGGTCCCCGTAGCGGGGAGCAGCAAATCCACCCGATACACCAACCGAGTTGTCGACCCGCCGGGTGGCGGGCCGCAGCTTTTTTGGTTTCGCGCTGCCGGAGACCGATATGACCGACGAGAAGCTTCACCCCGAAGGAGCGAGCGTTGAAGATGTCCTGGCGTTCGCAAAGGATCGCGGATGCACCATGCTGGACATCCGCTTCATGGACCTGCC
>CAZZBH010000005.1:0-62400 GCA_964652605.1 uncultured Planctomycetaceae bacterium | reverse complement strand
CCCTGTACGGGTGGCTTCCTTTGATCTGCGAACATGCGGGGCGGAGTGTAGGCGCGCGAAGAGACCGCGCATAGACCCTGAGTCCCCAGTGTAAGGCCTCCGGCCATGACATCCGTATTGCTACTTATCAACATGTTGCTCGCGTTGGCGCGGTAGCACTTCGATGCCTCGCGCGAACAGCATCTTCACCAGCGTTTCGCGCATGAAGAACTCAGCCGTCCATACTTTGGTGGGGTCATCAATTTCGGCCTTGGCCCGGATCTGCACGCTTGCTTCGCCGGCTTCGATCATGTCGATGCCCCACTCGCCGCCGGTGTACGGCTCGCAGTCTTTTAGCGCGTTCTGAAACTCGCCTCGCAGCTCATCCAGCGGAACGGCGTAGTCCGCATAAACCGACGCGAGCGCGATCAGCTTGCGGTTGGTGAACGACCAGTTCTCGTAGCTTTCGTCAACAAAGCGTGTCAGCGGGATAACCGAGCGGCGTTCATCCCAGCGGCGAACAATCACGTATGTCCAATGAATGTCTTCGATCCAACCGACTTCGTCCTCCACCTTGATCATGTCACCAATCTCAAACGGCCCCTGAAACGCAAGCTGCACGCCCGCGATCACGTTCGACAGAACGGGGCGCGCAACGACCGCGACGATAATGCCCGCGATGCCGGCAGACGCCGCAAGGCTGACGCCGAAGTTGCGCACCTGCGGAATGGTCATCAACAGCCCGACGCCCGCGAGAAAGAGCAACAGCACGGATGCAAAGCGGCGGACGATGCGCGACTGGGTGCGAAAGCGACGCTCACGCGCGCTGTCGCCGGTGAAGCGTTCGGTGACGTGGTCATCAAGGCCACGCAGCACGCCGATCGCGATCCAGGTTGCCGCGCCGATCACCTTAAGGCGCAAAATCATCGAGATCGTGCCGGAGAGCGCCGTGCGCAGCTCCACCAGCTCAAGCACGTCGACGATGCCGATCAGCGGCGCCAGCAGGTTGGCGGGCCAGGTGATGCGGTGCAGCACGCGATCAATCAGGCGTGGGTCGTCGCCGTTGCGCCAGCGGCGCACCAGCGCGAACACCAGAAGCTTCAGCGCTAGCGCCGCAGAGCCCGCAAAGCCCGCAAGCATCAGCGTGCGCGCGGTGCGCGGAAGGACGTCAAAGGTGGCCAGAATGTCGGCAAGAGGCCCCATTCAGGGCCATAACCGCGGGAGCCCGCGGGATTATTCCCGCTGAGTAGGGGCGACGCCAGCGTTGCCCCTACACGATGCAGCTGTTCATCGTTACACTTCAGCCAGCGGAGGAGTGGCAGAGCGGTTGATTGCATCGGTTTTGAAAACCGACGTGGCCGAAAGGTCACCGGGGGTTCGAATCCCTCCTCCTCCGCCAGCTTGTTCTTCCCATTTGCTTGAAGCTCATGGCACTACTCACGTGCGCGCCGTCGCCATAGCGGCTATTGCGCGTCGGCGACTGGAAGCGTGTGCCACACGGCGCATGCCGCTACTTCGGTTGTTCGATGAACTTCAGTGTGGCGTAGCGGATGTTGGCGTCGAGCTGGTTCGGAATCCACTTGTCGTTGGTCCACACCAGCCGAATGCGGTGCAACCCGCTCAGCGCCCCAAGACGAAGCCGGCCCTCGCGGATGGTCAGGCTGTCGGCCTGGATGCTCAGTGCACCGCGCCGCTTCTCGTCCACGTACACGTCCACGTTGAACCTGTATTCGTTATCTACGATGCCGTGGTTCGTACAGCCGAGCACCATGTCAAAGAAACCGCCTTGCTCGCCCTCTTCCGGCTCTTCGCCGAAATCAACTTCCCACTCGATCCAGTGGTGTGACCAAGCCGTGTATATGCCCGGCCCGTTCTGCGGGTCCTTGAACCAGCGCGACGTGTCCTGCACAGATGTGTAATCTCTCGGAGTGACCTCAAGGTTGCGGCTTGGGGCAAGCTTGACGCTGATCTCGCCGTCACTCTGCCCGGCAACCTTGACCGGGTTGTTGAACAGCCGCGGAAAATAGCCCAGCTTTTCCAGCGTGACGTTTCGGATGTCGGTTTCCCACTCCAGCGTGTAGCGACCGTCGACTGCGTTCAGCGACACGACCTGCGGCGGCATGTTCTTTCCCTTGTTCTTGCCGTGCGGGTGGATGCCCACGACCTTGAAGCTCAATTCTGTGATAGGCCCGAACGTGTACTTATCCGTGACAACAAAGCGGATTCGCGGGCGTCGCTTTGCCATCGTGATCATGAGGTCGGTGTCGCCAGGCTTGGCCGGAGTCAGCGACTCGGCAAACTCGTCGTGCTGCACCCGCAGTGTCGTTGTTGCTTCGTGCGGCTCGTCGATCGTGAACCAGCCGCTGAAGTCAGTCACGGCTGTGTGGGCAATGTCGCCCCCTATGGTTGTGAGAACAGCGCCGCTGACTGGCGCACCGCTGCTGTCCACAACCTGCCCGCCGATCGGAAGTAGCGAGCTCTGCTCAAACACAAGTGTCTGAAATGGCGACGGCTCAGCCTGCCAACCGGCTTTGCTCATTGTCTGGCGCATCGCCGTTCGCCGAGTCTGGATCAGTGACGACTGGTCGAAAAGGCTGACGTAGGGCAGGTTCGCGAGGACCAGGTCCCACGTTCCGGACAGCTCGGCGGTTCCTGGCACTGGTGCGCCCTGCATAACCTCGGCCTCGCGCGGCACAACTGCTGCGATTGGAAACGAATTGATAAACCCTATCTGTTTGGCCCGGTGAATGCGCTGCGGATTGATCAAGCCGGTTGACGCCACGCGCAAGTTGCCGGTGAACTGTGCCGCGTCGCATGTCAAGGTAAAGGGTGCATCCGGCGCCCAGAACACCCCCAACCCATTCTGCTTGCCGGGCTCGAGGATTGCCAGCGGCCTGCCCGTCAGGACACGCTTGCCCTGCCAGCTAACTCCGATTGCGCCCAGCGGGAAGTTGAGCGGAGCCTGCGGCGAGACTGGAACTTCGCCCTTGAAGTTGCCGCCGCCGTCCGCGGTCAGGTCAGTAATTACGGGCAGCAGCGGCCCGCCCGCCACGCCGTCAATTGGAAAGAAGGTCATCAGGTGCACGATGGCCTTGGCCAGGCCTTCTCGGGCCTGCTCGCTCATGACCTTGCCCTGCACCGGCGTCGGGACCATGGGCGGCGGCTTGAAGCCTTCGCGCGACCACTGCTCGTCCCATTCCTTTTGCGTCACCGACTTGCGTTGCGTGCCTGCCGTGCGCGAAGCGGACGGTGTTCGCCCCATGCGCACGGTCAACGCTGGTCGGCCATGCTGTTCGCGCCGCAGCTCTTCGCGCTGGGCGGCCGTCAACTGCTGTGCCCTCGCCTGCTCGGCGCGCCGACGGTCAGTGTCAGTGATTTCTTCCTGTTGCGCGCTATCCGGCGATTCAGTGCGTCGGGTGGGTTGCTGCGCCTCTACTGTTGGAGCTTCCGGCTGATCGACGGGATCGGTTGCGCGGCCAGCGGGCTGTGCAGGTTGTGGGTTCTCGTGGCTTGTGATCGGGTTGCGTACCGGCTGCTCATGTGCAAGTGCGTGGCTTAGCGGCTGGGTTGGTGCTGCGGCGCCGGAATCATTGAGGATCAGCCATCCGCCGACACCAGCCAGTGCGACGAGTGCAAGCAAGACAAGAAGTATGCGCGACTGCGACAATGGACGCTCCTGTGCGGGCCATTGTGGTTATCGGCAGCTTGCTCCGCAACCTGAACCTGCCACGAGCTTGGGGCCCGTGGCAGGTTTCACTTGCAGTCATGGATGTGCAGAAGCCGCAGAGCTACTTGGCGGCGGTTTCCAGGTCCTGTGCGACGTCGGCGGTGACTTCTGCACCGTCGTAGGCGTCGTTTACGTTGATTTTGGTAGCCTTCTTCTTCTCCTGCTTGACCATGTTGATGTGGCCGCCCTCGCCAAATTTGTTGCTGTCGGCGAGGTTTTGCTCGGTCATCACGTAGTCGAAGCGGTACTCCTTTGCGACAACGCGGTCAGCGTACTCGCGCAGGTGGATGAAGTAGGCTAGATAGTTCAGCGTCTGCAGTATCGCGCTGGGGGCGTATTTCATTGTGCCCCAGAACATGCGCCAGGCGAAGCGCCGCTTGTCTTTGCCACCTCCGAAGTAGTACTTCAGGATCATCAACGTTGCCAGAATCAAGTGGAACTTCGGCCGTCCCAGCGGCTTCTGAATCCACTTGCGTGTTGGGTCGTCGGCTGGGCTCTTCTCGTCTGCCCTACCGACGTTCTTGACGACGTCGCGCTTGCGGCCCCATTGCTTCACGTTGGAAAGCCAACGGTCGCCGACGGCATCCCAGGTGTAGATTCGCGCGAACAGTTCGCGGTAGCCGTTGATGAGCTGCTCGTAGCTCATCTGCAGAGGCTCCACGTTCGTGAAGCTGAGCGTGTTGTTGCCCTGCGCGGCGCTGCGCAAACGTCCAGCCTTTTCAAGCCGTTCATAAAGCGGTGTGCGTGGAATAGCCTGCAGGATGCCGAGCATGACGATCGGAATGCCGGACTTCTGCAGGAACTTGTACTGGTCTTCAAAAATCAGCGGGTCGTCGTTGTCGAAGCCGACAATCATGCCGGCCACGGTCACCATGCCGTAGCTTTGAATGATCTTGATGGCGTCCACGAGAGGCGTGGCAGCGTTCTGGAACTTCTTCGTCTCTTTCAGGGACGACTCGCGCGGCGTTTCAATGCCGAGGAATGCCTCGGTGACGTTCGCCCAGCGCAACAGCTCAAGCAGCTCGACATCACGGCACGCGTCCACCGACATCTCGATGTAGAAGCTGATTGGCACCTTGCGTGCGCGGTTCCAGTCGCCGACCGCCTTGAGCATCTTTTTGGCATAGACGCGGTCACCGACCAGGTTGTCGTCGGCAATGGTCACAAAATCAACGCCGGCTTTGGCCCACTTTTCAAGCTCGGCGATCACGTTCTCGATCGGCTTCTGGCGCACCTTGCGGCCGTAGGTGACGATGATGTCGCAGAACTCGCAGTTGAACGGGCAACCGCGGGTGGTCTGGATGCACCCAAGGCGGTACGACCCGGTCTTCAGCAGATCGACGCGGGGCGCGGGTGTGTCGCGCATGTCGATCTTCTCTTCCTGGACGTAGTTGTCCTTGTAGTTGCCGGTCTCGTACTGCTCGAGGAAGATCTTCCAGTTGTATTCGCCTTCGCCCTCAAACAGCACGTCGCAGTGCGGGCGGCAGCGGCCGGGCAGCACGTTGCAGATCGGCCCGCCCATGCACACCAGGTAGCCGCGACGGCGGAACTCGTCCGCCACCTCGAACAGGCGCTTCTCCTGGATGGCCATGGCCGACAGCGCGATGATGTCGGCATCGATGTCGAAGTCGATCTCTTCGATGTTCTCGTCAACGATGACGACGTCCCAAGTGTCCGGGGTCAGGGCAGCGAGCGTCGCAAGGCCCAGCGGCGGCATGACAGTCTTGAAGCCACCGATTTCCTTGATGAACCCGAAGCTCCAGAATGAAGGCGGGAACTTGGGGTGCACCATTGCAATGCGCCGTTTGCGCTGCGTTGAGCCGCTCGATTCGTGCGCAGGTGCTTGCTGTACCATGGGTTACCTCGTTGAGAAGTTTGTGGATCGTCTGTTCAAGTTGTGGAATCCAAGGCTGACATCATAGCGTGTTATCGGAAGTAAACAGGTCAATAATTGGGGAAAGTACTGGCGGCAGGTTGGAGCAAGTCACACCGGAGACACGCCTTAACGCAACTGCCGCGCCCGGCATTCGTCGCTTTGCGATTTTCTTGCCAATCAGCGGACGGCACCTTGGCTAAAGCCCTGCCACCCAGGCAGCCGAACATAGGTACGCCCGATACTGGGCATTCACCACTGAGGCGGGACACCGCCGGGAGGATACACCTATGGACGACAAGAAGGATTTCGTCGAACGCATGATCGCGTACGACGCGGGCATCAACGCAGGTACGCTGTCGAGGGCTGTGCGCGAGGCCTTCGGCAAGGGTCTCAACCTGATGGACGTGCGCAGGCTTCAGGAGGCGCATGCGGCTGGAAAGTTTGATCGCGTGTGGGACGAGCTGTTCGCGGACGAGCAGGATGTCGAGCAAAGTGAGCACGGGTTGAAGCGCCTGAAGAAGTCTCGCGGCGAACGCAGGCGCAAGCTGCAGATCAAGGGCCGGCGCGATATCGATCGCGACAAGATCACGCTGCGCGAGTTTGCCAGCCACCTGGTCGTGTATCGCAACGATGACGGAGTAGTGCACAGCCAGTCGTTCGAGTCACGCAAGCGGGCCGAGGCGCTGGTGCGTGAGCTGACGGAAGAGGGCGTATCGCCCGAGGACGTCGCCTACTTCCGCCGGGTTGAAGTTGAAGTCGCCACAGCCATGGCGGCATGAAGTCGCAACGGGGGCAGCAACAAGACCGGGGACAGGCGCCTGCCTGTCCCCGGTGCGTTGATGAGCGGTTTTCGTCCGCCTATTCCTCTTCGGGCGGCATCGGTTCAGGCATGGAGGGCGCCTCTTCTTCCAACCAGTCTGATTCCATGACCGGCACCGGTTTGCCCTCGGCATTCAGCTTCAGGGCATCCTTGAGCACGGCAGCGTGCAGCCAGCCGGTCTGGCCGTCGGCATAGAGCACCATGTGGCCACCGAGTGTCTCGGCTTTCCCCTGATAAGCCACGATGAAGCCGGACTTCCACTCTTTCATCCAGCTCGCAATGTCGCCCTCAACCAGCACGATCGACCGGAAGCCGGCCTTTTCGTTGGCCTCGATCATGGCTGCTGCACTCTGATCGACCCACGGTGGCAACTCGCCAGCCTCATCGCGCGTAACCTGGTCAAGGGTTGTCCACGAGAGTTTTGCACGATCGCCCTGCCAGCGTTCATCGAACGGCAATTGCAGCGCGCCTGCGCGTAACTCGCGCTCTTTGATCATGTCATCCAGGTTCAGCGCCTTGTCGGAGCCCGCCCGGGCCTGCAGCACTTCGCCCAGTGTTCGAAGATTCGACTCGCCATAGCTGTAGGCGTTGCGATCAGGCGACGAACCGCCGAACATGGCGCCTCCGCTTTCAAGCAGCGCGCCAAAGTCGGGCAAGCCGGTGACTCGCAAGGCGACTTCGACGCCGTCCTTGGCTTCTCGCGTCCGCATTGCCATCACCATGTCCTGTAAGAGCTGCGTCGGTGAGCTGTCCATCGGGGGCATCGCGTAGCGATCGAGCCGTCGGCTTTGGTGATTCACGAGTTCTTGCTCAATCCGCGCGATGACGCCAAAGTCCATTTCGAAGAACTTGGAGCTGTTGCGCGAGAACGAGCGACCGGCGCCGGTGGAGCGCGCGGATTGCAACATGGCCGAAAGTGCCGCGGTCACCTGCGGCTCGGCGTCTTGATCGTCTAAACCGTTTACGACGGCAATCAGCAATGCATCCGACGTGAACGCCCAGCCGAAGGGGTGTTCAGGGCTGACGTTTATGCGGCCACCGCCGGCATCCTTTTCTTCGAACCCGCGGAAGGCGCCTTTGGTGTCCTTTTCTCTAGCGGAGGCCAGGATCGCGCGTGCCTTTTCGACGTCTTTCAGCGCGATGGCGACCAGAACGTTGCTGTGCTCGAAAGCGTCATTGAAGCCCGGAAAACTCTTGGCTGCCGCCTTGGCGCGCTCAACGTCGGGCGTGATGCCCAGGACCACTTCCGTCCCGAGAACATCGAGGATTGCTTGCAGGCTGGTGCCGTAACCGGCGAGCATTTCGTCCAGTTCGGCCAGCGCGCGATCGATTTCGCTTTGCAGCTCGCTACCGGCTTCAGCGTCGGGGTCTTCTGCTTCCTGCGATTTGTGGCGGCTGTCCTCCGGCGGCAGGGGTGTTGGCGCCTCTTCCTCTGGTGGCATCGGGAAGGCATCCGGTGCTGATCCACCGTCGCGCCCTCCACCCATGAACTCACCCAGCCACTTCTCTATGTCGTAGCCAAGTTCACGAAAGTTGTTGAAGGTGGTGTTGGCGTCGCCAATCTGCATGCCCGCGACAGCCATTGCGTCCTGCGGCATGTACCGCAGCAGCTTGAACTCGGCTGGCGCAATGGCCAGCTTTTCAAGCAGGCGGGTCTGGCGGCGAGTTTTAAAGGTTGCCGCGACGGTGGCCCCGCGAGCCTTTTCGTCGTAGTCAAGGTCCAGGACGATGTAGCGGTACTCGCGCAGTTGCACCCAGCTGTCCAGCGTGCGGTAGATGCCCGGCGCGTCGATGCCGGCTTGCTCTTCGCTGGGCAGGACTCGCTCAATGGCGTTCTGCAGTTCGCGGCCGATCAGGAAGATCGACAGGTCGTGCTTGGAGCGAGTTGTCGTCCACTCTTTGAATTCTTCGCGACCCGAAAGGCTCTCGGAGTAGTTGCCGCTGGCAAGGCGCTCAATGGCGTCACGAATGGAGCTTTCGAAGTTCGAGATAATCACGCCGCTGGGAATGCTCGCCACGTAATAGCGATCAAATCCGAACATCGCGGGTTTTGGCGGCGGCCTGCGCATCCCGTCTTCTTCGTCATCAGGGAACACAGGCTCGGGCGCCGGCACCCGGTACTCGATGTACTTCACTTCCATGAACGAATGTTCGGCGGTCACATAAAGCTGCAGAAACTCCGGGGCGATGTTGATTGCCTTGCCGTCGGCGGCATGCAGCAGCATCAGATACTTGGGGCCATCAACGGTGACGTCAAGGACCGCGAACTCGGCGCGCGAGACGGATTCGTACGTGTTGAAGACGTATTCAATCACCGTGCGGGCCTGTTCCGCTTCTTCACTGTCTGCCCTTTCCGCGAACTCCTCGTCCAGCTTGGCCTCGATGAACGTGCGAAGCTTCCAGCCGCCGTTCGGGTCTGTACCGAAAAGGCGGTAGATCACCTGGGGGCGGTCGCTGGTGATGTAGGCCAGCGTCCCGGCGCGAGGGATCAGGTCACCCTCGGCCGGGGGTGCCTTCTGGGCTGTCACGAGGGGTGCAAACAGCAGTGCCGCGAACACACAGGCTAGCGTGCTTCTCATATCTTCTCCTTGGTCAATGTCTCTTGGGTCAATCCTTTGGCGGCGGATCTTCGCCGATTTCCATTTCGTCTTCGTTCTCGTCGGCCCTCTGCGCATCCAGGATTCGTTCGGTCTCGCGAATCACGTTTTCTTCCTGCACTTCGACCGCCTCTTCGTTGCCTTCGTCGTCGATCACGACGACCCTTACAACGTTCAATACCCACTCTTCTTCATGCACGGCGGGGTCCAGATTCAGTGTAAACAATGCCTTCGCCGGCTCGCGATAGCGGTCCTGGGCCAGCGGCTTGCCTTCCGCTGCCAACTTGACCGCGTCTGCCAGTTCGTCCGGCTTGAGCTCAACGATGTGCGCGTTCCACAGCACCGCCAAGTGGCTGCCCCGAAGACCGGGATGGGGCTGATAGGCGAGCAGAACTGCCTGCCGTGAATCGAGATCAGCCGGCACAGCCGCAAGCAAGTAATGTCGTGGCTGGTCTTCGCCGAACGGGTCCTCG
This sequence comes from uncultured Planctomycetaceae bacterium, assembly GCA_964652605.1. Lineage (GTDB taxonomy): Bacteria > Planctomycetota > UBA8742 > UBA2392 > UBA2392 > JADJRK01. The sequence continues at coordinate 52,928 of CAZZBH010000005.1, read as the reverse complement.
ACCGTTTCGCTGTCTCGGATGTATCCGCTATCGATCAAGCCTGCCAGGTCGGCGGGTGGGGTGCCGGCGATCGCGAAGTGCGCAAACGCGGCTTCGCGAATCTTGATCAGGTCGTCCCTGACTTCGGTGTTGCGGCGCACGTCACGAAAGTGCCGCACCATGCCGCGCATCTGCTCGTCAGTGGGCCAGCCTGCCGCGACCGCCCGCATGCGCACGCCCGTCTGGTGGGTTTGCATGCCGCCGGCAATCACTGTGGTGGAAAAGAAGTCGGACAGGTAGTCGATCGGGTCAGCATCCTTCTCGGTGTCGTCGCGGTGGAATCCATCTTCAGCGCTGTCTTCGTCGTCAAACCAGGATCGTGCAATTAAGAACGCACCGCTCATGGTCTGCAGCACTGCGCCAGCGTTCATGTAGATGCCCAGGCTTGAAGTGGGGGGCAGCAGGCCGTCAGCAGCGAGCCACGCATCGGATGACGTTACACTTCCGTCATTGGCGCGGGCGTCGAGGATGCGCTTGATCGCCTCCAGCTCGCCGATCAAGAACACGCCGCTGCCGTCCGGGCGGGGGGCCAGCGCGAAACCAACGTCCTCACCCTCGTGAGGAACATGGATTTCAACTCCGTGATAAACTTCCAGTGCCGAGAGATTGCCTTCCGACGGCTGCAAGAATCGGCCCAACTTTGACGGCAGGAATGTTTCAAACAGGTAGTGCTCTGCCTTCTCGACATCCCGGACGCTCAGCATTCCGGCTGACACGACCGGCGACGACCACCGGGTTCGGCGTTCGCGGATGGGCAGCGTCAGAAAGGCCTGCTCGCCGGACAGGTGCGACAGCAGTTCTTTCAGGTCGGTACCGTCTTCCAACAGCTCTTTTTCCCATCCCTCCCAGCCTTCGACAATCTCCGTGCGACCGGCTGTGCGGGCGCGCGTCAGCACGAAGTCCTTGAATCGCTCGTACAGCGCCAGCGGGTCTTCAACGCAGTCAGTGATCGAGATGGTGGTGTCGGCAGGGATCATGTCCGCGAAAGGCCGGGCCTTCGGCTCAATTCGCAGGGCTTCAAACCAGCCGGGCGCATTGTGAAACGAAATGCCGAAGTCGGTACGCAGCGTCCGCGCCTCGGAATCCATCCACATCGCAGCAGCGCAGCTCTTGAACTGCTCGTACTGCAGAAGGCGGCCCCAGAAGCCCCATTCCTCCGGGTCCATGTTGAACCAGAACGGCATGGCTCCCATGATCGGGCTGCTACCCTTGTCGCCGGCAAGGCGCTCGACGGCTGTGATCACCGACTCAATGCTCAGGTAAAAGATGGCATGCGGGTCTTTGTACTCGCCCGTCGCCTCGCGGTAGCGGCTGCTGGCAATCAGGGTGTCGGCTGGGTCGTCCGGAAACGCAAGAAAGTCCAGGGCGTCGGTCACGGCTGTCGCCGTGTTGCTGACGATCAGGTAGCGATTCTGGTGAATGGCGACCCAGAAGTCCTGGTTTTCCAACCATCCCCTGAGCGGATTAATGCGGAAATCCATTCCCGGCTGTACGTCCGCGGCATCGGGCGGGAAGTACAGCGTATAGACGTTCGAGCCGTAGTGATCTTTGACTTCCGGGACAGTGTGCTTGCCGTCTTTATGAGCCTTGGCCAGCGCGCGGGTGACCGCAGAGAGATCAGGATGCTCGAAAACCAGTTGCAGGCTGGGCCCGCGTATTGTCACGTCCAGTAGCGCTGCGGACGACCGCTGAAGCCCCGATGTCAGCGCGCGGATCTCGTCTTCGCTGAGCTCAAGCTGCAGTTTCTCGGTCAGCACGTCGTTGATGCTTGGCAGACCTGCTTCCGAGTTCAGGCCCTGCATCAGTTCTTCAAGTTCCTGGTCCTGCGTGAGCTTCGTGTGATCCACAGCCGCGAACAGCATGGTCGTGGACGGGTAGGCGATGGCGATATCCGTGTGGCGCGCATCCTGCCCAGCCAGCGCGGGCGAGACGAGCATCATCAGCATGATCAGGTAGCGCATCGTTACTCCGGTCGAATCAACGCGGGGGCATTGTATTGAACGCGCGGGCGATTGCGACAGTCGCAAGTGACGAAGCTACGCAAGCAAACAACAAATCCGCAAAATCGCCCTGCCCGTGGTGGCGTACCCGGCGGGGCTGTGTGCATACTTGCGCTGAACCGTCAGGCGACTAACCGACTGGAGCCATGGATAAACTTCGCGAAGGAATTCGAAAGTACCGCGCCGAAGTGTTTCCGCAGATCCGCCCGCAACTGGAGCGTTTGATGCGGGAGGGGCAGAAGCCGGAGATCCTCGTGATCGCGTGCAGCGATTCTCGTGTCAAGATCGGCGACTTCACGCAGGCCGACCCGGGGGACCTGTTCATCGTGCGCAATGCCGGCAACATCGTGCCGCCGTGGGGGATGCATCCTTCTGGCGTCGCGGCAAGCATTGAATATGCGGTAAGCACACTGCCGATTCGTGATGTGATTGTGGCGGGGCATACAGGCTGCGGCGCGATGTCTGCTTTGCTGCAGCCCCGAGCGGTCGATCACCTGCCGGCAGTCAAAGAGTGGCTTAGCTACGCGCCAGTGACGATGCCATGCGAGGACAGCCACATGCAGCTTGAGGTCACGCGCGAAAACGTGATGTTTCAGCTCATGCATTTGCGCGAGTACCCGTGTGTGAAGACGGCGATGGCTGAGGGCAGGCTGGCCCTTCACGGCTGGGTGTACGCGATTGAGACCGGCGAGGTGTGGGAGCAGCAGGATTCTGGCTGGAGGGTCATCGAGTAGCGCCTGTTCCTAGCCTTCTTCTATCAGGTTCAGGATGCGCAGATTGTAGATCAGGGCGACGGGCAGCAGCAGGCCCGCGCCGATCACCGCCGCAGTCGTGAATTGGAACGATGCCAGGGCGAAAAGCACCAACAGGTCAAGGGCAGTAAGGCCGAACAGCAGCCCGGCGTTCATGGCGTTGCTGTCCTGCCTGAAGGCGACTTTAGCCAGCGGCCATGACAGAAACGGCATGATCGCGGCAGCGGCCAGCACCACCAGCGTTTTCCAGATGAACTGCCAGGCGTGGTACCAGAAGCCCGGCCCTTCGTCGGGTCGTACCTCTGCCGGCAAACCCGTGCCGCTGAGGCCTTTGATTCGCTCGGGCTTCAGCATGATGGGTTTGCGCTGCTCGCTGTCGTCGCGTGCGATGCGAAACACGTCCACTTCAAAAATGCCGCTGTCGGCGCCGGACCAGATCTGCTCTACCTTCAGCGTCAGCACTTCGTCCGCTTCGCCCGCGTCCTCAAACACTTCACTTGCATCGAGGTCCTCTTCCGGCTCTTCGCGAATCAGGCTTCGTACCAGAGCGCCGGCGCGCCGTTCCAGTCCCGGAGTTGGCGCGTCGCTTGGCTTGACACCTTCCACCCCCGCCAGGCGGCTGACCGTCATGGCGCGAATCTGCGCGTTTGTCGTGTCGCCCTGCACCGCCATGACAACGACGTTCTGCGGGCCCTCGCGCTGCACCTTCTGCTGGTAGCGCTCCGCCAGTTGCCCCAGCGCGTGCTCAACTGCCTGCTGTTGCAGCGGCTTGAGATCCTGCGGTGTTGCAAAAAACCACTGGTAGGCGAAGTAACCGACGACGGCCAGGCCGGCAATACCGATGCCCGCCGAGAAGACCTTCCATCCCGGAATGTTGTCCATCAATGCCAAGGCGTGCCTCTTTGCATGCGGGCTTCAATCCAAGGGTGATTGTGCCTAATCATCGCGCGCACCGGAAGCGGATCCGCCCTTAGCCTTGCGTCGGCGCGGCGCGGCAACCACATCTTCTGCTTCTTCTTCGTTCAAATCACTGGCGTCTTTCTTCACGTGGAGGATGAGAATCTTCTCTGTCTTGCGATCAGCGTGCACCGGTCGGCCGGCTTCGGCAAACAGGTTGTCCAGCTTGCGGCTGATCTGCGAAGCAATTGCGGCCCGCGTGTCTTCGTCGGTGGTCGATTCGTACTTTGCGCGCAGGTCGGCCATGGCGGCGATCTGCGAAACGAAAAAGTCACTGCGTTGTGCGGCGCGCTCGGCCTCTCTCTGCCGCGTGATCAAGAACGACTCCGCTTCCTTCAGTGCATCCTGCAACCGGCGGTATTCCTGGGTCGCGCCATTGAGTTTCTCACGCAGTGAGACTGAGTCCGTACCCGCGCGAGCGGCTACTTCCTCCAGTTCACGCCTTTCTTCGGTGCGAGCATCCTCGTGGCGCGACAGCATTTCCGTCAACTGCCGGTTTTCGGATTCCAGGCGGTGCAGGCGCTCGTTGAGCAGAGTGAGCTTCTCTTCCTGGTTGCGTTTGCGCTCAGCCGTCAGGTCGTTGGCAGCCGCAAGTTGCTCGCGCAGCTCAAGCGTCTCCTTACGCGCGACTTCGGCCTGCGCCCCAAGCTCTGCAACGCGGCTGCGTGCGTCTGCCAGTTCTGCCTCCAAACTTGCCAGGGCGGCCTGCCTGCCTTGCTGGTCCCCCGCCGCCTGCTGTGCCCTTGCAAGCGCCTCCTGCAACTCCGCTACTCGTTTCTGTGTTGCCTCCAGCTCGCTTTCCAGGCGGCCCGTGTCCTTCTCGCGCATTGTCAGTTTGCGCGTGGCTTCTGCTGCCTTTCCTTCCAGCGCCTGCAATTGCTGCGCCAGCAGGCTGCGGGATTCGCGCAGCGCGTCCAGTTCACCGCGCACGTTATCGACTGACTTCTCCGCACGGGCCTTGTCTTTCTGCGTTTGTTCAAGCTGTGCCCGCAACTCGGTGCGCTCGCCTTCAATTGTTGCGAGGTTGCGCTGGCGCTGCGCTGCAACCGACTCAATTTCGGCAAGCCGCGTTGCCAGCACGCCGTGCTCATTGCCAAGCCGGGCAAGCTGGTCGCGCGTGCGCTCAAGCTCGGCGAGGGTATCCTCCAGCTCGGCGGTGATGGCTGCTTGCCTGTCGGCGGCTTGCGCGAGTTGCTTGTCGTGATCAGCGACCGCTGCCAGTGCCTCCTTCAATTGCTGCTCGGTCTCGACGCTGTGGCCCTGCGCCCTTTCAAGCGCTGTGATCGTTGCGCGGGCCTGGTCGAGTCTGCGGCTTAGCTCGGCCAGCTCGGCGCGCAGAGCGTTGCGGTCATCTTCAAGCTCGCCCATGCGCTGGCGATATGCCTCGGCGCGCTCGGCAGTTGTCTCGGCGTCTTTTTGCACCGCGTCCAGGCGGGAACTCAGCGAGCCGATTGCGTCAGCGGCCTGTGTGCGGTCAACGGCTGCAAGCTCAATCTGTTCAAGCAATTCTTCGCGCGCGGCCTCGCTGTCAGTGGCGCTGCTCAGGGCCTGCAACAGCTCATCGGCCAGTCGGTCACGCTCCTCCCGGGCCTGGCGAAGCTCGTCGCGCAGTTGCGGGCCGACGTCGCTCTCCAGCCTCTCAAGGCGCGACCGTGCCTGCAGCAGCGATTCCTCCAGCGCGTTGCGGGCCTCCTGCAACTCAAGTGTGCGGTGGCTGTAGGCGCTGCGAGTCTGGGTAAGTTCCTGCTCAAGCTCGCGGCGCTCGCTGTCCACCTGCTGCAGTCGAAGGCTGGCACTGTTGGCCAGGCGGCGGTACTCGTCGAGTTCGTCCTCCAGGCGACGCAGCACGCGCTCTTCAACCTCTGTGCTGCGGCCGCGGCCGTTCGCTGCGCGGGTGGGCAGCGGTGCGGCTTCGAGCGCGTCGAGCACATCGATCAGCGTGTCGGTCCAGCGTACGCGGGGTTTGCCTTCGACAAATCCTTGTGCGGCGCGCTCAAGCTCGGCGGTCCAGTCACGCTCACCCATGGCTTCGATGTTCGATTCCAGGCGACGACGTGCGCGGGCCGGCTCCAGCGATGTGGCACCAATCATGTCGGCGACGAAGTCGATCAACACTCGCGTCACTTCAGACAAATGGTGCGTTGCGTCCTCGTGCGTAATCTCGGCGTCGCGGATGCGCTTCAGGCTGCGGGTGCTCTTTCGCGCGGCGTCCAGACGACGGCGCGCCGAGACAAGGTCGGAAAGCGCGACCAGGTAGCAAGCCGCCAGGCCCGCAACCTGCTTGGGAGATTCGGACTCACGGTAGCGCCACAGGCTCGCGCCCAGGTGAAAGACAGCGTCCGCATGAGGCGCCAGGCCACTGATGCCGTAGTGCTGAATACAACGAGCGTGCAGCGAAGAGGGCGAGTCGCGAAATGCCTCGAACTCGATGATAGGCAGGTCCAGGATGGCCTGGTGCGGCATGATCAGTTCTCGTCCTGGTAGCCCCGCTTGCGGGACAGGATCGTCTGCAGCGTGCGGATCGCGTTGTTTTCGATCTGCCGGATGCGCTCGCGCGTCAACCCCAGTTCTTCGCCGATCTCCGACAGTGTCATCGGGTGGTCGTGGTCGATGCCGTAGCGCATCTTCAGGATTTTCGCCTCGCGCTCGCTGATGCCTTCCAGCATTTCCTGCAGCATCAGCACTTCGTTGGCCGTCATCACCTCCTCGGCCGGGTCCGGGCTCCGCTCATCGGCAATCATGTCGGTCAGGCTGGCTTCGCCGTCGGCAGAGCGAAAGTCGGAGCTTTGCGTGGTCGAGTTCAACGCGGCCCGCATCATGTCCAGCTGGTCGTCGGTCAAGCCGATTTCTTTGGCAATCAGCCTGGTGTCCGGCTTCTTGCCGCCGGCCTTCATCGTCATTTCGCTGCTTTTCTGCTTGAACTGGCTGATGATCTCGACCATGTAGCTGGGGATGCGCACCGTCTTGCTGGAGTTGACCAGCGCGCGCCGGATTGCCTGCTTGATCCAGTGCACGCCGTAGGTCGAAAAGCGGTTGCCCTGCTCAGGGTCAAACTTTTCGATACCTCGCATCAAGCCGATGTTGCCTTCCGCGATCAGGTCCATGAACGGCAGGCCGCGGTTCAGGAACTCCTTGGCGACCGAGACCACGAGGCGCAGGTTGGCCTTGATCATCTGTTCACGCGCGGCTTCGTCGCCGCCGCGGATGCGTCGTGACAGTGTGAGTTCCTGCTCAGCGGTAAGCAGTGGTGTTTCGCGAATCTCCTTCAAGTACTGTTCGAAGTTCGCGTCATTGATTCGAGGCATTCCCCGACCCCCAGAGTACCGGATTAAACGCAACTGAGCGCCCGTGGCAAGCCGCAACGGCGCGTCTGCGCCTCAAGGTTCTAGCACCCGCGCGACGATAGTCGAATGGGGACAACCTGTGCGAATCAGAAATCGCATTCGACAGAAGGTCAGTCTGCTGCGCGCGCTGCCGCTGGCGGTCGTTATTCCGGCTGTGCTGCTGGCGGTGCTGGGCATTGCCTTCATCTACTCCGCTTCGACCGACTTTGAACTTCTTGCCGAGGGCCTGGCGCAGCCGCGCGATTTTCATGTCCGCCAGGCGGCATTTGGGTGTCTTGGCCTGCTGCTGATGCTTGTTGTCGCGCTGATGCCACCACGATTGCTGGCCACGCACTGGTACGCCTTCCTGGCGCTTGGGCTGGTGTTGCTTGCGGCTGTGCTGGTGTTCGGGCGCACGGTAAACGGCGCACGAAGCTGGATCATGTTCGGCCCCCTCGGCCTGCAACCGAGCGAGCTGTGCAAGCCACTGCTTGTTCTGGCGCTGGCAGGATACCTGCGCTTTCATCAGAGCGTGGACAGCCCGCGTGCCTTTCTTTGGTGCGTCGGCATTGTCGGCGCGTTTCTTCTGCCAATCCTGATGCAGCCTGATCTGGGGACGGCGCTGGTATTCATTCCCGTGGCGGCGGCAATGGTTTGGACAGCCGGCGGCAACCGCATTTACCTGGCTGGCATGGCTGTGCTGGGTATTTCGGTGATTCCTGCAGCGTTCCTTGCCGGCATGCTGAAAGACCACCAGATGAAGCGCATCGAGATCTACCTCGGTGGATTGACGGGGGAAATTGCGGACCGAAGCGGCGACGGCTACCACATCATGACCTCGATGACCGCTGTCGGCAGTGGTGGCTTGTCGGGTGAAGGCTTTGGGATGGGATCGCAAAGCCAGCTTGCATTTCTACCAGAGCGGCACAACGACTTCATTTTCGCTGTGATTTCGCAGGAGACTGGCTTGCTCGGCGTGGCGGTGTTTCTTGGCCTCTTCTTCTTTATGGTCACGCGCATGCTTCGTGTTGGACATGGAACGCGCGAGCCCTTTTCACGGCTTGTAGTTGTCGGTGTCGCATCAATGTTCTTCGCACAAGCCGCGATCAACGTCGGAGTGGTCAGCGGTGTCCTGCCTGTCACGGGCATTACGCTGCCGCTGGTGAGCTATGGCGGATCTAGCCTGCTGTCGGCGTTTATTTCGGTCGGCTTGGTCGCCAACATTGCCATGCAGCCAATGCGGATGATGGGCAAGGCGACATTCTAGCGGCGCGGTGGTCGCCGCACTGCCAGCGGCTCCGGCCAATTCAAAAACTTGCGGATGGCTACTGTGTCCAGACGTAAGTGCCCTTCTGCGGATCCGGGTCGAAGCCTTCGATCAGCCAGCGATTGCCGTCCTGGATGAAGATGACGGTCAGAACTTCGGGCACGAAATCCTCGGGCAACGGCTCCTTCGGGTACATTTGCACTTGCAGGCGGACGACGTTCGGGCCCCAGGCGCGGTTGTACTCGTCACGGAAGCGAATGTCGTCGTAGCTGGGCGGCCCGACCTCGATCAGCCTGTCTCTCGCCAGCTCACGCAGGAATGTCGCGTAGCCAGTGGCAAGCCGAAGCTTCTCAAGCTCAAGGTTGTGGCCGTTTGCCATTGCTGCACGTTCCAGCGCCGCGTCAACCTCTACGCGCAAACGTTCAAGCTCGGCCTGCGTAGAGGGCTCGTCAAAACGTCGCAGCGGAATGAATGATGAGTGCAGAAAGCCGGGACTGAGAACATGCAGCAGGCTGGCCGGTTTTTCGGCGCGGGAGACCTCAATCGCGCTCCACAACGTGCCTTCGGGGCTGACTGGCGGCAGCGAAAGCGCCGGCCGCGCCGTGGTGGTGGACCCCAGCGTGCACCCAGCCAGCCAGCAGGCCAGCAATGCCAGCAGCGTAGTTCTCACGACGAATCTTTCTCCTTCAGTTCATTACGTACCTTGCGCATGGCTGACAAGGCCGATTCCGCGCTTGAAGCGGCTGGCGCATTGCGGGTATGCGCCACTGGCGGCACGACGCCCGGAGGCGGGATGTTGCGCCGCGGCTTGCGTGCCTGTTCCATCCGCTTGCGGACGCGGTCAAATGCAACATTCGTCAGCTGCTCCGAGTCTTCGGCAGTCACCTGTTTGCCGTCGCGTCGCCTCCAGACCGAGGGCAGGCGTCTTGCACCCAGGCCGAGCAGCAGCCCAGCCAGGCCCAGCCAGATTGGAAGCTGGTTCGGCCGCACGGTTTCGAGGCCGCCGGCGACGCGGGCCTCCGCGACTTCGCGAGCAGTTGCAACAACTTTGCCGCCGGTGGCGTCGCCGATAGCGCGAAGGGTTGCAGTGTCCGCCGGTCGTGAAATCAGCTCCTGCACCGGCACCAGCATGCGGCGCAAGCGGGCCGCGCTGCGCCTCTCGCCCGAGTCAGCCGTCTCGCTCACAATCGCCGAGTATGCGCCCGGGCCGCCGGCAGGGAACTGTACCCGGTACGATCCCGGAGCGGCGGGCAGCACCCGTGTGCTCCTGGTCGTACCATCGGGCAGGATGATTTCTGCGTCCGGTGATCGGAGGTCGCGGGGGTTTCCGTCCGGGTCAAAAAACCACAGCAACAGCTCGGGCCCGCCGGCGGTCATCGTCCATTCGGATTCTAGGCCTGCCGTGTTCTCGGGTTGCGGCAGCAGCCACTCGATCCATCGCTGCCACATCTCGTCGTACGCGCTCCAACCAAGCCACTGCTCCGCCCAGCGGTCGCGCGCATCGCTGGTAAAGGCCAGTGCCTTGCCGACGCCGACATGCCAGGTTGCCAGCAAGGGGCGCTCGCGGTCTTCGTCGGCCCACAGCCAGACGCTGGCTTCCGGCCGTGCCGTGGTGGCGACGTAGCCGAGCAGCGGCGGCGACTGCTCGGATCGAAAGTCCACCCCCTCTACCATGCGTCCCTGCAAGCCGGGCCACGGGCGAAAGGGCTCTTCCCTCAAAAACGCGCCGGCCGTCTGCGCCGCTTCGCGGCTGAACACAGCCGGCAGCGCCGTTGCATCGGTGACGAGAAAAAACCGGCCTTTGCCGGCTGCTGCCAGTTGCTCAAGAAACGGGCGGTCCTTGCCGTCACCCAGGCAGATTACGGACAGTGTCACATCGTGCTTTTCATTTGCCTGTGCGACTTCTTCGACTACCGACTGGGGGCTGCCGTTGCGACTGAACTCGGTGTCACTGCCGTCCGAGAACAGAACCAGATGGCGGCTTGTGGCTGTGGCGTTTTGCAGAGTAGGTAGTGCGGCACGCATCGCGACATCGACGAAGATACCCGCGCCGCCCCAGGAGTTGCTGCGCAGCAGAGACTCCGTCAGTCGGCGGTCCTCCAACTCCGTGAACGGAACAATCCAGCTGGCCTGCGTATTGACGCTGACAAGGCCGAACAGGCTGGCAGGCGGCAAAAGTTTCGCGGCGCGCACGGCCCCTTCGTTGGCGAGATCCATCTTGGTTGACGTGCCGACCTGGCCGCTCATGCTCCCGCTACGGTCCACTGCGATGACCATGGCCGGTGTCTGCTTCCGACCCTTCTCAGTGACGTCGCTGGTAACAGGCAAGACCCGTTCAACGGCCGTTTCATACCAGCCGCCGGGGGCGTAGGCGTCCGGGCCGCCGATCATCGCCAGTCCGCCACCGCCGCGCACGAATGACTCGATCATGGACTGCTGCCCGACGCTGATGTCAGACGCCGCCACACTGCAAAGCAAGACTGCCTGAAAGCGCTGCAACTCCTCGGACCGCGAGGGCAGCAGCGTTGGGTCGCCGCTGGTCACGCGCATGCCGGCGCGCCGCAGTGCGCGGGTCAGCGCAAGTTCGGGCCCATCGCTGCCATAAATCAGCAATACGTGTGAATCTCCGCCGCCCTGTACGGTCGCGTGCCCGGTGTTGTTGCCGGGATGCGTGTCATTGTCGGCGGCGAGTGCAACCTCGATGGTGTGTACCGCCCGTTGCTGCTCAGGCTCAAGCGTCAGCAGCAACGGCGTGCGACCGGAGCCGACCTGAAAACCGCCATCAGCATTCAGGCGCTCGCCCTGGATCAGACCAGCGGCCGACTGCCCATCCAGCCGAATCTCAGGTATCACGTATTGCGGCACGCTGCTGTGAATCACCAGTTCCAGCGCAATCACCTGCTTCTCGTTGCCCATCAGGCGGGCGCGCAGATCTGCCAATGCGACCTCAGGCAGCGGCGCGGAGTCAACAGGTATCGCAAACACCGGCGTGGCGCGTGTGCGGGCGTCCATCACCACGTCGCCGCCGTAGCGATCGGCGCTGTCGTAGCCATCGCCGATGGTCAAGGCCACGGGTGCCGTGCCCGGCACGGTGCTGCGCACTGCCAGCTCCAACGCTGCCCCAAGCAGGGTTTCGTCTGACGGCATTGACGGTGGGAGCTTCAGTGAGGGGTCAAGTTGCGCCGCCGGAGTGGGTGAAAGGGTCAACTCGGCGCGCCCACCGTAGCCGATTACGCCAACATAGTCGCCTTCGGGGATGCTGTGTGCCAGCTCTTCCAGTACGCCCTGAAGGCGGCGCTCTGCGTTGTCGCCCGCGGAAAGCGAGCGGTCAACCAGCACCCAGATCGTTCGCCCGCTTCCGGCTTGCTGCCAGGCGACTTCTGCAGCAGCGGCCACCAGGGCGATTACGGCCAGCGCCAGCGCGATGCCGCCGAACAATCTCCGTGAACGCGACAGAGGCGAGCCGGTGCGAACAAGAACCCAGACTGCGACACCAAGCAACGGAAGCGCTGTCAGCATCAGCCATGGCGACTCGATAAGCACGTCCGGCACCAGGCTTACTCCGCGGCAACGTCAGGCCGCCAGGGACGAGCATCAGCGGGAACGCGGCGAACCGCCAGCTCGCAGTAGCGGCGCACGGCCTGAAAGCGCCGGTCCGCCTCCAGCGGCTTGAACGAGTCGTCCACAAGTGCCATCACCATTGCCTGGTCGCTGGACTCCATGGAGTCTTCCAGCGCGCGCAGTGCTGCGCCCTCCTCGCCCAGCTCCATCAGCAGGCGCGCTCGCAGGTAGTGGGCGCGGCTTGTAATCGTGGTGTCGGTGGCGATGTTCTTGATGTTTTCGTTGATGCGCTCCAGTGCGGGCGATACTTCTTGTAAGGCAACAGCCTGCAGAGCGGCAATCTGGATGTGCGTGAAGCCGAACTGCTCGGCGTTGGACCAGCGCATGCTGGATTCAAGATTACTGATCAGCTTGTCGGCCAGCGCCGGCTTTTCGTTGCGGGCAAAGAAGATTGCCAATTCTCCGACCACCGGCGAGCGTGCACTGTAACTGTAATAGTAGTAGTCGTTGTCCTGCTCCACGGTGCCCAGCTCGCCGAACTCCTGCAGCAGCACTTCGGGCATGTTCTTTGCCAGGGCGGCAACGGCCAGACCGCCGTAATCCACAAAGGGCGGCCCATCGCTGTAGCCCCGGTAGTTGTAGTAGCGCCGGCCGGAAATGTCGTCGCGGATATCCGAACGCGCCTCACGCAACAGCTTGAGCATCAGCGAATCAACGTCTTCTTCAACCGAGTAGAGCTCATCAAACCGGGACTGAAACCCAAGCCGGAACGGGTTGATCGCGTTGTCGCGGCGACAGCACCGCATGATGTGATCCAGCAGCAGCCTCTCCACTACCCGTTTGCGTGTGCCGATATCGACCACGCGGTCGTTCAATTCGCGCAAGGACTTCAACCCCTGGGTGCCGTAGGCCCGCAATGCACCCATGGCAGCGGCTGACACCGCGGGATCCAGATCGTCAATGTACTTCAGGATTCGCGGCAGATCGGCTTTATCGTTCTTGCCCTCCAGCACCGACAGGGCACGAACGGTTGCCGGGGTGCCCGCGCCGTTGTCAAGGCGGTCACGACACAGTTGCAGCAACTCTGCTTCGGACAGAGCAGCCTCTGCGGCCGCACGCTCCCACGCGACGGGCGAATTCAGGCCGTCTTGTGCGTGCACGCTAGTCGATGGCCATGGTGTCAACGACAGCAGGAGGAGCAGCGCGACGAAACCACTCGTCAAACTCAGGCATGCGGCGCACGTGCGCCAGGTCGGCGTCTTCGAGCATCCAGGCGAAGTCTTTGTAGCCATGATCAACCGCCGCCTTCAGGCTCTCCAGACTGCGCGACAGCCTGAGCTGAAGCCCCTGCGCGCAAGCCAGATTGTACAAGCACGCGCCTATGTAGGAAACCAGTGCACTGCGTGAGCGCTTGCCGTTGTCGCGCAGCAATTCCAGCGCGTCTTCGACCGCGACAGCCCACTCCGCCTCGGCGCCCTGGTGGTCACCGGCGCGCAGCAATAACTGCGCAATCCGGTGCCGCGCCAGCAGGTCCGGCCGGTTGCCGCCGGCGGCGTTCAGGTTGCCTGACGCCATGCGTGCCCGCTGGATGTGCGCACGAAGCCCTTCGATGCGCGCCTTCAGCATCTCCGGCTTGCCGAGGCGAGCCATAACCACTTCGATCTCGGTCTTCAGCGTTTCGGTGTCGAGAGAATTGCGCAACGCTCGCGGGGGCTCAAGATCCGAAGCCCCATCGTACACGACCTGCAACTGATCGGTGTACGTACCGGCTTGCGGGCTGTCCGCAAGCGCGCGGGTCGCTGCAGCCCGCAGGTCGATCACCACAACCAGGCCGGCTGCAAGCCGGGCAGTGCCCGCGCGACTTAGCTCAAGCTCAAGGTCTTCGGTCATGCCACCTTCGGCAAAGAAAGAAAGCGCCGTTGGCAGGGCGGCTGCACTTTCGTTCAACTGGCGCCAGTTGGGCGCGAACATGCGCGAAGCCTCAGTGCCGCGAGCGATTCTTTCCTCGACGGCAAGTTGCAGAGGGTCACGGAATGCAATGTCGGCGCCAATCAGCGCCAGAAGCTCGCGGTCCAACCCTGCGCTGTCGCGCTGGCGCAAGGCATCCGTAGCATCGGCCACGCCGCCCGGCTTGAGGTAATCCTCCAGCAGCGCGCTCACGATGTCGCGGCGCAGGCGGAAGTTAAGAAAGTTCTGCCAGGCGGACAGTTGCGTCTCGTCAAGTTCCGGCTGCTGGTCGCTGAGGTTCTCTGCGGCAAGTGCCAACAAGTAGGCGCGTGCGCTTGCGGCGATGCGCTCATCATCACCAGACAACGCGGCGGCGGCGTGAGCCACCAGCGCTGGGTCGTTACGCTTGAGGGCGGCTTGCAGCATCCCCGCTCGCTCAAGTCCGTGGGCGACGCGGTAGGCAACTCGCAGGTCTGGACCGATATCGCCTGGCATTGCGGCGATACGCTGCACCGCGTCTGCGCGCTCCCATGCTGCCGGAGCAGACAGGCGCTGAACCTGTCGTGAAAGCTCGCGCTCCTGAGCGACCAGTGGGGCGCTGGCAAGCGTCATCAACAATGTCAGGAAGACAGTGGGGGAATATGACATTCTGCAACCTCCTGCTCGCCGGTCCGGGACCGATGAGCGCTTCCCCCGCCTTTATAATGGGGCCTTGCGGGGATGGATTCCAGTGAAATCCAAGCGTGAAGCTGGTTCCAGAGGATCGAGGCTTGCAAACGTCGCTGTCAGGCCATTGTCCGGTACAAGCTAAGAATTGGCATCGTCAGTCAGATTTCACCTATTTTATGATCGGCTGAATTGGCCTGAAGATTAAGACATTTCAGCACATAGGCACAAATCGTGCATGTGAAGCGGCTTACGATTGGCATGGTAGAAATCGACCAGATCGCCACCGCTACACGTGGCGTCATTGGCGTTGGATAAACGGCGCGTGGCTACTTCATGGCGTCAACGGCATCAGCAACCAGCCCCTGGGCGGATGCGCTTGCCCGCACCAGAATCCGGTTGTTTCCCAGCGGGACGATGGTTGCGCGGCGGCTATCTTTGCCAGTGACGCGGACCTTGCCTTCGAAGTCTGTGACGGTAGTGGTGGGCGAGTCAAACAGTTCCCGAAGCGCAGCAACGGCCTGTTGCGGCTGTACATTGGCAGGCAGAGTGTAGCTGCGAACGATTTCTTGGTAGTCGCCCGCGCCGGGCGCGTCAACTGCGTCGATCACTGCCAGCATCTTGCGTACCTGCGCGACGGGCCCCGTAAGCACGACCTGGTTCGCGCGGGCCGAGAAGCTCATTTCGGGCGCCGAAATGCTGGCATTGAACGCGCTCCGCACTACGTCGGCGTCTGCATGAATGAGGGTTCGTGTAACGGTCGCCCACTCAGTCTGCTGCATGCCGCCGACTTCTTCAGCGCTGACCAGCAGGGCGGCTGATCTTGCCTCGCCTAGCGTCGCCAACTTGCCGTTGCCGCGCGTCATCCCGACCACCGCCAGATGGCCCGACGCCAGCAGCTCATTGGCGAAGTCGAGCAACTCGTCATTCGCGACGACCACCCCGCCCTCGGGCGCGACGAACGGCACGACGTTGCGCATCTTGCCCGATGCTTCGGGCGTGAGCGAAATGCGACGCCCAAGCGCAGTTGAAAGTGCACCGACGACATCTTCAACCTTGACAGTGCCGCGGCCGGTGACTTTCCATGCGATCTTGCCGTCCTGTTGCTGGACCTCAAACGGAATGTAGCTGCGACCGCCGCCGATGGGCAGGCGCACAGGGCTGTCGTCGGATTGTGCCCCTGCAATAGTGAAGGCGGCAAGAACCAGCAAAAGCGCGGCAATTGAGCGAATCATGACAGTCTCCGGGTGGCCCGCTGTTGGTACGCTCCGCTGACGTGCGGGTTGGCGCAATCTCGAGGCATGAAACAATGGCGCCCGATCAGGCGTTTGATTGCCGGTGGGCAATTGGCATTGCGGCAGAGACTCCGTTATAATGTCAGCCGGAGACATCACGTGGACGCGGACAACTTTACTCTGGAAACTCTGATCCGCAGCATGAAGGACCTGCGCACCATGCAGTTGGGCGACCAGGTCAAGCAGGCCCTAGAGGGTTCCAAGCTCGGCCTTGATGCCGGCTCGCTGTCGGACCTGATTCGCGAGATCGAAAGCGACATCGAAGAGCACATTGAACGGCTTGAACGCATGAAAGCCGTGATGGCAGACGATGAGCAGGCAAACCCCGAGCTGATGGACGAGCTGCGGCGCCGTGAAGTAGCCTTTAAGTCCGGGTGCGATCTGGAAGAGGTCGAAAGCCTGTGCGAAGCATTCTCTCGCGCGCGCGAAATTCTTGCCGGACTGAAGCAGAAGGGCGGCGGACTAGTGGACGTGAAGCTGCTGTTCAGCAATCTGCCGGGCTTGTCTGGCATGCAGTTTGAGGGCGACGGGCCTGCGCAGATTCTGCGTGGCATCCTTGAGGGAACGTTACAGCGTGAAGATTCCACGATCGACGACGTCGTGGTGCGCCCCGAAGACCTTGACTCACAGCTTGACCTCACCCGCACAGCTGCGCCAAAGAACCGCCTGCCGCGCGACTGGAAGCCCTGAATGGCATGCTGCCCGTCGCGCACACGCTGCAGGGTGGTTGACGCCTCCCATCCCCTTGCAACAACTCCTTGCACCCGCTACCCTTTCGCGCCCTGCACGCCGGGGAGTACCGGTTGCGGGGCAATTGGGTCCGGCCGGCTGGCAGGAACTGATGAGCAGCGCTGGAGGCTTGGTTAATGGTAAAGATTCGTCTCTCAAGGACGGGGCGCAAGCACTACCACACGTTCCGGATTGTCGCGGCAGACAGCAAGAGCCCGCGCGACGGTCGATTTATCGAGGTGGTGGGAAGCTACAACCCCAATATCGCGACCGAAGCCGACAAGGTCACCATCGACCGCGCCAAGGTCGAGAGCTGGCTTTCCAAGGGTGCGCAGCCAACCCCGACCGTATGGAGCCTGTTTCGCAAGCAAGGCATCAACAAGGCCACCGCGCGCGAAATGCGCAAGAAGGCATTCGCGTCGGCTTGATCGCCGCGACCATGGCATTCTTGTTGTCAGGCTGCTTCGCGCCGCCCAACCGCAACCAGGAACTGGACCGCATCGTTCAAATCAGCACCCGCGAGCTGCAGCCGCCGTTGCGCGGCCCCGTCGAGGCTCGCAAGGCACAGCCCGACGATCCCGCCCCGCCGCTGCTGGACGGAGATGTCAGGTTGCTTTCGTCTGAAGATCCCCTTCAGCGCGTACAGGCCAACAACCGGTTGCGCGCGGCTGGTGGGCGCGGCGCTATGGCCATTGCCCGCTTTCTGGAAGACAGCACTGAGGCAGGCGACGAAGCCGCAATAGTCGAGGCCATTCGGTTTCTTGAGTACGTGGACCTAGGTGCCGTTGACACGGAAGTCGCTGAAGCAGTAAGAGCGCAGGTTGCTGCCCGGTTATCGGATCCGGATGCCCGCGTGCGCATACGCGCCGCGCGAACGCTGCAGATTCATGGCCCGGGCGGACAGCGCACGCGTTTCTTACAGGCGATCGCTGACCCCGACCGGGACGTGCGATGGGCGGTTGTACGGCGCTTCGGCGAGCAACACAATGAACTAGAGCGTGCACAACGCGAATTGCTGATCGGTCTGCTTCGCGTGCGTTCACGCGCCGACTTTGAGCTGTCAGATGCCAACCGGGACGACAAGCTGACGCGTGAAGAGTACTCCGGCAACGACGACGAATTCAGCGAAATCGACGCCGATCAGGACGGCAGCATCACGCTGAGGGAATGGACAACCGGCAAGCCATCGGCGGTTCGCGCCGACGTCGTCAAGCTGTTGAACTGGATTCACGGAAAGCTGACACCGACCTTGAAGCCGATTGTCTATGACCCATACGCTCCGGCCGCAGAGCAGTTGAACGCAGTGGCGCAGTGGACTGACTGGAGCAACAGCCTTCAGAACTGACAGAGAAAGAGAGCCGCATGCCGACGCTTAGAGAACTTCAGGGCAAAGCCCGCAAGCTGCACATGAAGTGGAAGAAGGACTACGCCAAGGTCTTTGATAAAGACCGGCGCAGCCCCGCGTCACACTTGTGCATGACCATCTTGATGCGTAACAACAGCATCACCAATGCGCAGAAGGCAGAGCAGGCACTGCGCGCCAGGTTCATCGACTGGAACGAGATCCGCGTCAGCCCGGTTGCCGAAGTTCAAGAGGTACTCGAGGATGCAGGCACGCCGCACGCCGAGCAGAAGGCCTACGCGCTGCGCCGCTTTCTGCGCGATCTGTTCGGCAAGTTTACCAAGACCAACCTCTACTTTGACCTGATGGAAATCCCGGAGGTCATTCCCGAGCCAGTACCGGGCGACAAGCCCGAGGTCTCGTCAAGCGACGACGACGACGACGACGACGGCATGGTCACCCGAGAATCGGGTCTTCCAGATCACCCTGAAGTGCCGGGCTACGTCGATATGGTCAAGATTCTCGACCAGCCGATGCCGCTGGACGCCAAGTTGATTACCGAAAAGAACAGCCCTTCCATCTGCAGTATTGCCTGGGACGACGCCGAACGCGCTCCGTTTGCGATCATGCTGCGCGTGGCGCAGGCTGAGAAGTTCATCGAGCCGGGCATTGAAGGGCCGGAGGCGCTGGCGCGCATGCGCCAGATCGCGCCGGAAAAGGAGCGTGATCTTTTCGCCTTTTACAGCATTCTGCACGCTGAGAACAACTGGCCCCGCATCAGCAAGGACATCGGCAAGGCGCGCAAGAAGAAGGCCAAAGCCAAGTAGCTATCCCGGCAGTACCAGGTATTCAAGCCACAGGATTCCGCTGGGGTACTCGCGGCGCCTTGTCAGTTTCAAGCGCCGGCGTGGTGTCGGAACGGGCAGCATCGGCACTCCGCCGCCCAGCATGACCGGCATGATTGCGGGCTCGATCGTGTCCACGCAATCCTGTGCCAGGAGGCTGGCGGCGAGCGCTCCACCGCCAAATAGCCAGATGTCCTTGCCCGGCGCCTCGCGCAGTTCGCGAATCACGGGTGCCGGGTCGCCGGAAACGACGGTGACCTCGGAGTGCTCATCCTGCCGCAGTGTGCGCGAGAAAACGATAACCCGCTTGCCCCAGAAGCCGGCTGAGCCGCGCTTGAGCGCGTCTTCATACGTCAGTCGGCCCATCAGCAGCGTGTCAACCTGGTTGAACATGGCTTCGAGATCGGGATTGACGGCTTGGTCCTCAACGATCCAGTCAACCTCGCCGTTCGGCCCGGCCAGGTAGCCATCCAACGAGCACGCGACCTGGTAACGAATCCTGCGCATGAAACCTCCTCGTCAGTCACGAAGTCCCGCACGATAGCCTGGCTTGCGACACCCCAATTGTCCTATCCGCGCCTATGCGCTACAACGCGCCCCGCACAAAGGGGGGAAGCATGTCGATCTTCGTTTCCAGGGCCACGCGAGTCATCTGCCAGGGCATCACCGGCACGCACGGCGCGTTTCACTCCGCGCGCTGCATCGAGTACGGCACCAACTTTGTCGGCGGCGTAACGCCCGGCAAGGGCGGCCAGGTGTTCGACAAAGACCCCGCGGGCAACGACATCCTGCGCCCCGACGGCAGCAAAGCCGAGATCCCTGTCTTCAACACCGTCGCCGACGCCATGGACAAGGTGGGCGTTGACGCCTCCATGGTGTTTGTGCCGCCGGCTTTGGCGGCAGACGCGATTCTCGAAGCCGCCGACGCGGGTGTGCGCCTGGTGTGCTGCATCACCGAGGGCATCCCGGTGCTCGACATGGTGCGCGTGAAGAAGGTGCTGACCGAGCGCTACCCGAACACCCGGCTGATCGGCCCCAACTGCCCGGGCGTAATCACGCCCGGCGAGTGCAAGATCGGCATCATGCCCGGCCACATTCATCGCGCGGGGCGCATCGGAATCGTAAGCCGCAGCGGCACACTGACGTACGAGGCAGTGCACCAGGTGACGCAAGCCGGCCTGGGCCAGAGCACCTGCGTCGGCATCGGCGGCGACCCGGTCAACGGCACCAACTTCATCGATTGCCTCGAGGCGTTCAACAACGACCCTGAGACTGACGCCGTAATCCTGATCGGTGAAATCGGCGGCAACGCCGAGGAAATGGCTGCCCGCTGGATCGGCGACCACATGCACAAGCCGGTAGCCGCGTTCATAGCCGGCCGCACCGCGCCCCCCGGCAAGCGCATGGGCCACGCCGGAGCCATCATCTCAGGCGGCAAAGGCACAGCCGAAGACAAGATGAAAGCGCTAAGGGCCGCCGGAATCACAGTAGCAGAAAGCCCAGCCGACCTCGCCAAGGCGGTGCAGGAAGCCATGGCAGCAGCGCATTAACGGCCGACTAACCTGCAGATAACAAGAATGACCTGTCATCCCGCGACACCTTGTAGGATGTCATCGTTTGCCGGCAAATATGACAAAAGTGTGACGGCGACGTGATGGCTGACGGGGTGAAATTAGGTATCTTGTAACGCAACTGTGCGAGGAGGGCGCTACCATGGCTGTGGGCAACGCAAACCTGTTGGCGAGCAGTCCAACAGCACAATGGCTCATCGAGAACTCACCTGTTAAGCTGCAGATAGCCCGCGTTTGGCCGTTTCTCGGAATTGCTGGCGGAAGTATCACCTATCCGCGCGAGAACTCGACAATCGGCGGTGCACAAATTGTCAACGACGGTGCCGCCGCCAGCGATAACTCCGACGTGGTTGATGTCGATCCGAATTTGCAAACATTCTCGTTCAACGAGTTCATCACCAGTTACACGGTGAATTACGCAGACCAAGACCGTTATCAGAACCCAAGCGACATTGATGCGGTCGAGTACGCGCTGGCTTTAAGGCGGCTTCTATATCGATACTTTGAGCAGCTGGACATAGATGACGGATCACCAGCGCTACACAACCTTATGGACGATGATCGTAAAGTGGACGCGAGTGGAGCACTAACATTAGACGCAATGGACCTTGCATACCAAAGAGTTGTGTCCAACGATGGCCGCCCTACGATAATAATGGGAAGCACTCGATGCCTGCTACAGTATCAATCGCTGTGTCGCGCCGCAGGTTACGACGTTCCTTATGTGCCATACTTTTGGTACGACCCCGCGCTCGGTCAAGCAGTACCGAGTTATGTTCCATCGTTTAATGGAACACCATTTCTGATAAACGATATGATGCAGGGGCAGCTGAATCCAAATGAAGTGAATCCTGCAATTCAACGAATATACTTTATGGTTCTCGGGGATGATGGCAAGGCAGGCCCAACTCGTGGAGTGACGGGGATTGTACCAGAGCCGATGAGAGAAACGATGTTTGTCAAGCGCACTACGATGGGTAGCCCAGACTTCGCTGGTGGCAACTTGAACACGGCTCAGGTCACTTGGGTTAGTTGGCCGGCAGGTTTCGCAATTGGATCGCAGGGTGCGATTAGCTTGATTCACAACTTCAGTGTACCGCAGTAGAGTTGTTAGGTAGACAGCAAATCGAATCGTTGGGGGTGCCAGATGGAGTTGAACAACGGGGGTAGATGTCCCGATCGCGGCGTAGAGATCGTCGTTTCGCCGGATGCCTATTCCAATGTACCAAAACCCAACTTTACTACGATGCCAAGCATACACGCCCCGCAGCAGCTCGATAAAGGGGATAGGGGGCGTGGCGCTTACAGCAACATAGCAACTTCGGCGGTTCGAAGTGCCAATGAAAATCGGTCGACGAATGTCCGTACTACAAGTAGTCGATGTGTGTATTTGTGTTGCGCCGGTGTGCCAGTGCCAGGATAGTCGATTGAAGCTTGGAACCGACGCCACATGGTAACTGGGGTTTGACGTGCCGTATCTAACTCAAAGCTACCCACAGATGTGCACGGTGCTGTTGTCCCGGTTGCCGAAAACCGGTAGTTCTATATACACTCCACATGGAACTATTCCCGCCCACCTGAATGAGGTCACGTATCCTCAGGGGCTGTGGAATCAGTTATATCCCAATCAAGCTGTACCTGTGCCGCTAGGGTGTCCGGGAGGTCAATGGTCGGGGGCCGGTGATGGTTCACCTGGCGGATCGAGAGGACTTGCTGCAGCCGAACCTAATGCTGCCGCCGAGGGCGAAACCATTCCAGCCGAGACTAGTTCGTTGTCGGCAGTAACACCGACACCAACACCGACACCAACACCGACACCAACACCAAGACCAACACCGACACCAACACCAAGACCAACACCAACACCAACACCTGACCATCCTGTTTCATCGTCGATGCATAGCTCATTCAAGGTCAGCGAAGAGCTGTCATTTCCGTTTATGAGTGCTGATCCAAATGATTGGTCTTTGCGCGCGAACTTAGTGGGTGGGAACCAGGACCACGTAGGAGACCATCGCGCTGGGAACCCTTCGATCTTTTTGCGAGAGATTGAACCTCCCGGACATTTGGAACCCGGCGGGCGCCAGCTTGGGAAAACCTTGCTTCCACCATTGGTTGTGGAGGGGAGGTAGGACATGCCGAAGAGAACTAGGTCCTCGAACTCGAAGTTTTTGGATAGTGTCACGCCTCCGGGCCGCCCCGGTCTTCCTGTGCCGGGAGGAGAGATTCGGGGACCGGCTGCTTCGCCCGAAAGGGAAGACGAGTCGGAACCCGAAGTGCCAACGCAGGATCCCACAACGCCTTCCCCCGAGGCTGCTGAGATCAAAGCTGTGGACCAGCATCAACCTACGGCCTACGACCGTCCGATCGGCGGCATTCTTCTAAAAGTTCCTGGAGGGCCTTGCAAGTGTTACGCTACGATGTTTTCGCGTAATGTCGGTGGTCGCGTTATGGGCGTGGAGGCGCCAAACATAGGAGTTATTGATCAAGTTATTATTCATGCCATCACGAAGCGTTGGGAGTGGTATGGTACGAAAGGGTTTGAGGCGCGTAATTGGGTTCAGAACCCTCAACTTCCCAACGACGCGCCTAGGCTGGGGGCTTGGGGGCTATGGCGGAAGGATCAGCGTGGTTTGGCGGGCTATGCTGAGGGCATGGTTTTTATTTTGGAGTTTCACAGGAATTGTAAGTTTCTCACGTACTGTCATGCACGAATTCATCAGGGCGATCATCAGGCCTATGAAATGGGTTTACAGATAGAGAAGAGCGAGGCCACCCAGAATCGGCGCGTGCCACGAAGGACGACGTGGACCAACGACAATTACCCAGATGAAGGGCCACTCAACAACGAGCGCTATTATTGGAGCGGCATACGGGAATCCCAACATCAGAAGTTCATGGCGCGGTGCGACTCACCAGGCAGATATTGGGACGAAATGCGTCAGGGTCGGACGGATATCATTATTCGCGGAATTGGTCTTGTGGAGGAGACCAGTGAGGAGTGTATAGCCAAGCACCCGGACAAGCAGTACAGCATGGCGTGGTCTACTGCCCGTGTATGGTCTAGGGCATTCAGGAGCCCGCAGACAAGAGATTGGGAAATTGAGGGAGGGATGATTCCGTATGCTTCATTTGCGGTTCAGTTTAGTCATGAGGATGCGTTGGGAAGGCATGCGCTGTGGAAGAAGAAGGACGATTTCACCGGTATTATTTTGGAGTGGGACAATGAGAAGCTGATTAAGTTTGCGCAGGAGAAGGAAAATGAAATGTAGAATGTTTGCTGTTCGAAGTTGCGGAGTAGTGGAGTGGCTGAAGGTTTCACCGGTGATTCTATTTCTGACGGCGATGCTTTGGGTTGAAGAGCTACCGGCTGTAGATTATCTGCCGTTTTGTATAGCGAGTCCTCAGGCGGCGGAGGGGTGGGTTGATCAGCGCGTTCTACCAACAGCTAGCGACGGCAAGAAGTATGTTCCCGCGGGATCGTGGGTTTTCGTCGGTGAGAGTGGCGCAGCAGAACTCGTTCAAGCATTGGACTCCATTGCCGACACTGTTACTCACCTATGGATTAGTCGAACTAACTCGCACGCTGACAGTTCACCTTATACAGCAACGGAGTTGAAGAAGGTTGCGGCGGCCGTGAGAAAGCTGCGGCGGCTCGAGACTTTACGGATGATGGGTAATCTGTATGCCGAGGTGTTGGACGAGATTCCGCAGCTCCCACGCCTGCATTCGCTGTCAGTCTTTGGCCATACCATTCCTATAGAGGCATTGAGGAAGATCCTGTCCACCGGGCGCCTGACGGCGCTAAGCATGACGTTCCCAGGCGAAGGGCTGGCCCAGTACGCCGCGTTGTTTGAGGAGTATGGAGTCGAGCGCATCGAGTGTCAAACTCAAGCGAAATATACGAACTTGGTGTTAGGGTGCCTTAGTCGCGCGAAAGGGCTCAAGGCTTTGAAGGTGAGGCTCGAGAGCAACGAGCAACTGCAGTACGTTGCTGAGTATTTCGAGTTGGAGTGCTTGGACATTTCAGGTAGCGACAATGTCAATGATCGTGGCATAGCGGATCTTGTAAAACGAATGCCTGGGTTGGTGGCGCTTGACCTTTCCTTTATCACCCAAGTTGGATTCGTGGCGTTGGAAAGCCTTGCAAAGTTGAAAGACCTGAAGGAGTTGTTCTGGCAGGGGCGAATTCAGCGCGACGACTATGAAACAGGCGGCAACATGAAATGGGGCGGGCACCGCCTGGGAGATCTGACCAAATTGCCGGAGCTCAAGGGTTTGAGGAGATTGTCTCTCGCAGGACATCCCACCCTCGGGGGAGGGGGGCTGGCGACTATGGACCACCTTCGGCAGCTTCCCGATCTTGAATACCTGGATATGTCAGGCTGCGCCAACATAACGGATGAAGACCTGGAAGCAGTGGCCGCCTTTACGAAGTTGCGGCAACTGGCGATCGGGCGTGTGCGAGCACACGAGTTGGCCGAAATGAGCAGCGACGTGGTTGGAAAAGTGGTACAGGAGTCGGGCTTAAGGAAACTCGCGGGGTCGAAGAGTCTGCTCTGGGTCAGTTTGCGTCGTACCGACCGCATCACCTTGGGAATGGTGCAGGTGTTGCAGAGTATGAAGCTTGAAGGCGTGGACATAGCCTTTTCGCATATTGACCTGTCAGCCGCGACCCTGATTGCGCAAGCTAAGGATAGCGGCCGTTTCACGGTGTCTGGCGACAACCTGGCTGCATTCGGTGACGAGGCGGAAAACGCATGGCGCAACGGCCGTATAGCAGTTGCGACGCCCGTTCGGTGGTAGCGCGCCGTGTGCGCTCAAGTAGCTTGCATGCCCCGCGGGACGGCTTTGCGTTCGAGTAGCTCAAAGGCGAGTTGTAGGAGGATGGCGAGCAGTGCGGCTGGGATTGCTCCCTCGAGAATCTGCACGTTGTCCTGGCGACGGATGCCGGCGAAGATGGCTTCTCCGTAACCGCCGGCGCCGATGAAGCCGCCCAGTGTGGCTGTGCCTACGTTGATTACCGCTGCTGTCTTGATGCCCGCGAGAATCGGCCGCGCCGCCAGCGGCAGTTCGATCAGCCGCAGCCTCTCGCCGCTTGTTAGCCCCAGCGCGTTGGCGCTTTCGATCAGGCGCGCGTCGATGTCGGACAGCCCCGCATGCGTGTTGCGCACAATCGGCAGCAGCGAATAGAAAAACAGCGCGATCACAGCCGGCCACCAACCGATCCCCACCAGCGGGATCAGCAGCACCAGCAGCGCGATCGACGGGATGGTCTGCAACACGCCCGTCACGCCCAGCACCACCTGCCCCAACCGCCGACGGCGCTGCGCGAACACACCCAGCGGCAAGGCGACAATCACGCCGGCAAGCAGGCTGACGCCGACGAGCAGCAGGTGCTCCAGTGTCAGCCGCGGCAGCTCCGCCAGCGCGTCTTGCACGCGCTCGCCCATCGATCGCACGCCGGTGCGCGTTTCGGCGGCGTCAACTTCCGCGCCCGCTTCCAGCCGCGGCAGCGCCTCGCGCATAAAGCGCTCGGCCACTGCGGCTTCTGTCTGCTTGTCAATCTTCACCGCCGCGTTCATTCCGATCATCAGCGGCTCAGATATACGCCCTTGCAGTCGCGTGAAGGCGGCCACCACCGACGGCGCGAGGCCCGCGCGGTAAACGACCACGGCTTGGTATTCGGGGAAGACCTTGCGGTCGTCACGGAGCACGCGCAGGTTGTACTGCTCGATCTCGGCGTCGGTTGAGTACAGGTCGGTGATGTCAATGCGACCGGCTTCCATTGCTTCGTAGGCGAGCGAGTGTTCAAGCCCGGTTACGTCTGTGTGCGGCAACTTGTAGGCGGCCTGCACAGCGGGCCAACCGTCAGCGCGCTCCTTGAACTCGTTACTGAACCCCAGCTTCAGTTCCGGGTGCTTCGCAAGGTCGCTGATGGTCACTATGCCAAGGCGTTGCGCGTGCGCCTCGCGCATTCCGATCGCGTATGTGTTCTCAAAACCGACGGCTGGCCCGAGCACGAGGCCGTCCCGTTTCATCAGTGCGTGCAACGCATCCAGATCGGCGGGTGCTTCGGTGGCGTAGGCTTCTTTGAGCAGCGTGCCGGTGTAGTCAACGTAGGCGTCGATCTCGCCAACTCTCAGCGCAGCCCACAGCACGCCGGTACCGCCCATGCCAGATTTGTGCAAGACCTGCGCGCCCGACTCGCGCGCCAGGTGCGCAAGAATCTCGCCAAGGATAACGCCCTCATTGAAAGCCTTGCTGCCAACTCGAACTTCCTGTGCCGCTAGCCCTGCCGACGCAACCGCAACCACAAACAAGAACCACGTGCGTAAGCGCGTGGCTAGCCAGCATTGGCTGCCAGCCGCCAGCTTACGCAGGCGGTTCTTGTTTGCGTTGTCCAAGGCGCAACTCATACCGAATGCAACTCCCGCTGAGCATTCACGAAGTCGCGCACGAAGTTGGTGGCTGGCGCGTCAATCAGCGCCTTGAACTCGCCCTGCTGCTCAATTCGCCCGTCGCGCATCAGTGCCACGTGGTCGGCGAAGTGCGCCGCTTCCGCGAGGTCGTGCGTCACCATCACCACCGTCTTCTTCAGGTCGCGGAAAATCTCGCGCAGGTCGCGCTGCAGGTCCGCGCGCACCATCGGGTCGAGCGCGCCCAGCGGCTCGTCCAACAGCAGCACGGCTGGGTCCAGCATCAGCGCGCGCATCAGGCTGACGCGCTGGCGCTGGCCGCCGGAAAGCTCGCTCGGGTAGCGGTCCAGCAGCGCCTGTTCAAGCCGCACCAACCCCGCAAGTTCACTCACACGCGCGGGATCGTCGCGGCCGACCCGGCGCGCCATCAGCGTCACGTTGGCGCGTGCCGTCAGGTGGGGGAACAGTCCGCCCTCCTGGATCACGTACCCGGTGCGAATGCGCAGGTCGCGCGTGCGACCCGGCACGACCCCTTCGCCGTCAAAGAGCACCTCGCCGGAGGTTGGCGGGATCAAGCTAATGAAAGCGCGCAGCAGCGTGGACTTGCCGCACCCGGAAGGCCCGATCAGCACAGTCGTGCGCCCAACCGGCGGTTTCACGGAAACTCCGTCCAGGGCAACCGTGTCGCCGAACCGCACAAAAAGTGATCGCGCTTCAAGCATGCGCATACCTTGGCTTGCGATCCACACGGGTAAAGGGCCACCGCCTACGATTCTGCAATGGCCTCAGTCGTTGAGTAGCCAAGTTACGCAAAGGCGCGGAGGACACGCGAAGCCGCGAAGAAAGGGAACTGCGGAAAGCACTGAAGTACGAAAACACCAGAAGGTTCTTTGGCGCTTTTGTGTTTTCGTGTTTGCTCTTGTAGTTCTCCGCGACTTCGCGAGTCGTTCGCGTCTTCGCACAGCAGTGCTCTAGCGTCGCCGTATGCGGCGCTTTCCTCGGTAGGGGTTGTTGCGGCGCTTTAGTGTGGCTGGGCCGCTGCCTATTCCGGCTGGCCTTGCCGGGTTGTCGTCCTCCCAGTCTTCTTCGTTGCCGGGTGGGACCAGCGCTTCGGCGTTGCGACCGATCAGGTCGGTGCGGCCGGCTTCCCTTAGTGCCTTGCGGACTCGGCCCTGGAACTCGGGCCTTGAGTATTGCATCAGCGCGCGCTGGCGGCGCTTCTCGCGCATGGTGGTGGGGGTATAGACGAACTCCAGCGTCTCGGGATCGTGGCCGCTGTAGAACATGGCGGTCGCGGGCGTCATCGGGGTCGGGATGAAGTCCTGCACCTGCTCCGGCGACCAGTTGTTCTTCTTGAAGTATTCCGCAAGCCGGATCTGCTCGTCCATCGTGCACCCAGGGTGGCTGCTGACGAAATAAGCGACAAGGTACTGCTCCTTGCCAACGCGCTTGCTGGCTTCGACGAAGCGCTTCTTGAAGATTTCGTACTTGTGCAGGCCCGGCTTGCGCATCTTGGCAAGCACGCTGTCGGAGAGGTGCTCCGGCGCAACTTTCAGGTGGCCCGAGGTGTGGTGGGCAGCCAGGTTTTCGATGTACTTCTCGCCGTGCTCGCCCGCGGTTTTGTCGTCGATCAGCATGTCATGGCGGATGCCGCTGGCGATGAACGCCTTCTTAACGCCGGGCACGGCGCGCACGCGGCGCAGCATTTCGAGCTGTGCGTCGAGGTGCTGGCGCAGCGCGGGGCAGGGGTCGGGCAGCAGGCAGTCGCGGTTCTTGCACGCGCCGAGGTTCTGCTGGACGCTGCAATAGTTGCCGTACATGTTCGCGGTCGGCCCGCCCACGTCACTGATGTAGCCCTTGAAGGTGGGCATGCGGGTGATCGACTTGGCTTCCGCTTCGATGCTTTCGACGCTGCGGCTCTGAATGGTGCGTCCCTGGTGCATCCAGATTGCGCAGAAGGTGCACGAGCCCATGCACCCGCGGTGAGTAATGATGCTGTGCTGCGTGGTCAGCCAAGCGGGCACGCCTTCCTTGGCGTAGTCCGGGTGCGGCAGGCGCGTGTAGGGCAGGTCGTACCAGCGGTCGAGTTCCTCCTGCGATTGCAGTCGCGACGGCGGAAGCTGGATCACGTGAAGCTTGCCCGTGCGCTGCACGACGGGGCGGCCGCGCACGGGGTCCTGCTGGTCGAAGATGGTTTTGAATGCCTGCGCGTAATTGCGCCGGTACTCGGGGACGTTTTCGGGGCTGGTGTCCTGGTGTTCCTGGACGCGGTCGGGGACTGTGGTGGTGGGAGGTGGGAGGGGGGAGGAGCGAGATTGCGCGGTCTGCACATCGCCGTTCCCCACCTCCAACCTCTCACCTCCTACCTCGCGTGGCGGTAGCAGGTCCTCGTGCGCGAGCGTGTGTACAGGCGCGCCGAAGCGGTCGGTGAAAGCCGTCGTGTCAAGAAACGTGATGTCCTTCTTCACGTAGGCAGTCCCGCGCACGTCGGAGATTTCGTTGATGGCTTCGCCAGCGTTCAGGCGGTGCGCCAGCTCTACGATCTGCTGCTCGCCCATGCCGAATACGAGCATGTCGGCGTTGGAATCCAGCAGCACGCTGCGGCGCACGCGGTCGTCCCAGTAGTCGTAGTGAGAAAAGCGGCGCTGGCTGGCTTCGATGCCACCGACGATGATGGGCGACTTGCCGAACGCGCGGCGGATCATGTTGCAGTAGACGATGGTCGCGCGCACGGGGCGCTTGCCGGGCTTGCCGCCGGGCGAGTAGGGGTCGTCGCTGCGCGGCAGCTTGTGCGCGGTGTAGGCGTTGAGGTTGCTGTCGAGGTTGCCCGCGCTGACCAGAAATGCCAGCCGCGGCGCGCCCAGCGCCTTGAAGGCCTCGGGGCTGGTGTAATCCGGCTGTGCCAGGATGCCGACCTTGAACCCAGCCCACTCCAGCACGCGGCCGATGACGGCGTTGGCGAAGCTGGGGTGATCCACGTAGGCGTCGCCGGTGACGAGGATGAAATCGCATTGTTCCCAGCCGCGGGCGGTCATGTCGGCGCGGGAGGTGGGCAGGAAGGCAGTTCTGTCAAAGGTTCTGCGTTCCGGGTTCTGCGTTCCGGGTTGCTCTGCGGTTGAACTCGGAACCCGGAACTCGGAACTATAAAACTCACTTGCCAGCTTCGCCGCGTACTCCTGCGCCTTGGCTGCCTTGGCCGCGAGATCGGCTTCGTTCGCGCTGCCTTTGGCCCCCTGCGTGCGCAGGAAGCGGTCCACCGCGTCGTGGGGCGTGTTGAACCCGGTATCGCTGTGCTGCTGCGCGTAGGCGACCGGGTTGCCTCGCGCGGCTTGCAGGCGTTCGCGTTCTTCTGTCAGCCACTGGCGGTTGAGCTCGGCCTGGCGCGTGCGCTGGCCTGACGGAACGGCTTTGCCGTCGGGTGTCAGCTTGCCGGTGAGCAGGTCGAGCTTGTCCACGTGGCTGCCGCGTTCGAAGCGGTCGAGGATCTCGCCCTTGCGTTTGCGGTAGCTGTCGGGTGAATGGTCGCCGGCGGCGGGTTGCAACTGCGCGTGCAGGCGCGGGGCGTCTGTCATCTCAGCCTCTTCGGCATCTATAGCGGAATTGCCGGCGTTTCCGACACCCGCTGGACCGCCTTCCAGCTAGAAGGCTTTTGGCAGCAAGTGTAGCGGTAGCCGATGCACTCACAAGTCGGCGCACGCGCGCCCGCCTACTCACCTCTGCGGTCGTTGCTAGACTGCCGCGCTTGGCGCGCGGCCGGTTGGGGCCGCCGCTGCTTTGGAATTGCGCATGTTCGACAACATTTCCAGCCGCTTTACCGATCTTTGGCGGAAGCTTAGCGGCTCTGACACGATTTCCGAAGACAACATCAAAGAGGCTGCGCGCGCGATCCGTACTGCGCTGCTGGAGGCCGACGTCAGCCTGCAGGTCGCCAAGAACTTCACTGAGCGCGTGCGCGAAAAGGCGCTGGGCGCCGAGGTTCTTAAGGGCGTGCGGCCGGGCGAGCAATTCATCAAGATTGTCAACGATGAGCTGATCAGCATGATGCAGGAGCCCGGCGTCGTCGACGACCAGGGCCGCGCCAAGATGAGTTTCCGCGGCGACCGCCCGACCATTATCCTGATGGCGGGCTTGCAAGGCGCGGGCAAAACCACCACCTGCGGCAAGCTGGCGCTGTACCTCAAGCAGAAGTTCCGCAAGAGCCCCATGCTGGTAGCGGCTGACTTGCAGCGCCCCGCGGCTGTGGACCAGTTGGAAGTCGTCGGCAAGGGCATCGGCGTGCCGGTGTTTGCTGACCGCTCATCTACGCCCCCCGACGTGTGTGAACGCGCCATCGCCGAAGCCAAGAAGCGCTCGTGCGACGTGATCATCCTAGACACAGCCGGCCGCCTGCACGTGGACGACGTGCTGATGCGCGAGGTGCAGGAGATCGCCAAGCGCACCAAGCCGGACGAAGTCTTTTTCGTCTGCGACGGCATGACCGGCCAGGACGCCGTCAAATCCGCCAAGGCCTTTGACGAACAACTGCCGCTGACAGGCGCGATTCTTACCAAGCTGGACGGCGACTCCCGCGGCGGCGCGGTGATGACCGTGCGGGCGGTGACCGGCAAGCCGATCCGCTTCATCGGCATCAGCGAAAAGATGGACGGGCTGGAAGTCTTCCACGCCGACCGGATTGCCAGCCGCATTCTGGGCATGGGCGACGTGGTCAGTCTGGTCGAAAAGGCGCAAAGCGCGATCAACGAAGAAGAGGCACTGGAGCTTGAGCAGAAGCTGCTGACAGATGAATTCACGCTGGAGGACTTCCTCACGCAGATCAAAGCGATCCGCAAGATGGGCCCGATGGGGGAGCTGCTCAAGATGATACCCGGCGGCTCGGAGTTGCCTCTGGACCAGATCAACGAGCGCGGCCTGGATCACGTAGAAGCGCTGATCCTGTCGATGACGCCCAAGGAGAGGCGCCTGCCGGAGCAACTGAATCTCTCACGCAAGCGGCGCATAGCGGCTGGCGCGGGCCGCACGCCCGAAGAGCTCAATCGCCTGCTGAAGTCGTTTGAGCAGATGCGCGAGATGGTTCAGGGCCTCAAGAACCAGGGCATGATGGGCAAAGCCGCGGCGTGGAAGCTGGGCCGCGACAAAAAGAAGATGCTGAAGCAGCAACAGGGCGCGATGAAGTCGGGCAAGAAGCGCGCCAAGGCCAACGTGCGGCGCGCGGCGCGGGACATGGCCAGTTTTCGGCGGGATTTTGGATCAAGTCTGTAGAGGTCGATTGGGCTTGGAATCGACGGGCCGTGCCTTTCGCCTTATACTGACGTCATGAGCCCTGCATTCCTTGACCGGCTTTCCGTTGCTGACCGACTGGCGCTGCTTGAGGCGGTCTGGGAAAGCCTTGCTGCTGAACAGGATATTCCGCTTTCGCCGCAACAGCGCGAGTTGATACGTGCTCGTGTCCGTGAGTTTCGCAGCAACCCTTAGCCCGGAGTACCCGTCGAACAGGCGATCGAAGAAATCAGGGCTGCCCGCAAATGAAGGCCATCAAGCTTCAGCCATTTGCGAAGGCTGACCTTGCAGATGCTGATGCGTGGTACGAAGCGCAGAGCCCGGGCCTTGGTGACGAGTTGCTGGATGAGTTTCGGCGAACGGCGCAGATGATTTCCGAGAACCCGTCCATGTACCCCGAAACTGAAGAGGGGCGAGAAAAGCCAGGCTTCGCCGTTTTCCGTATCTCGTCATCTATCTGGACGAGCCGGAATCCATCCAGATCGTCGCGATTGTCCACGCGCACCGCAACCCACGAGTCTGGACAGACCGACTAACCTAGCCAGCCCCTTGCCCCTGTGGGTGTCGCTGCTGCACACTCTGAATCGTGAACGACGAACACCATGCATTTCAGGAAGCGTTCGAGAGCCAGGACTTTTTCCTGCTGCTCGAGGCAGACCGGCACATCAGCATGGCCAGCGCCAATCTGCGCGTGCTGCGCTACATCAACCCTGTCAACAGCACCGACATCGCCAAGACGTATGTGCAGCGCGAGAAGGTCCCCAAGCAAAACCCGAAGTTCCGGTACCGGAGCCTGGACTTCGACCCCGAGGCCACCAAAGTTGAACTTCTCAACCTGCCCATTGTCGATAGCGAGATGGGGCGCATCTACCGCGCCAAGCGCGACGAAGTGTTCAACACCATCTGCATGCTTGAGTCGCGCACCACGCCCGAGTTTCTGGACCGTTCACGACTGCTGTTTGGTACCGCGGACAAGCGAACATTGCACAAAGCCGAAGAATGGCTGAAGCTGCCGCCGGAGCCCGAGCCGACCGAGATGGCCGACGCGCGCGAAGCCCGCTCGAAACTTGATGCGGTCGTGCGCAAACAGAAGATTCTCTGCACCGTGCGAGTGCGCAAGTACCTCAGCAGCGACGCAGCCGCCGGCGAAGCAAGCGTGGCCTTGCGCAAGGGTGCGACGTACAGCGATAACGACATCGCGTCGCTTGCAGTACATGAAATCCAGACTCATGTACTGCGCTCGCGCAACGGCGAAATGCAGCCGTTTCGCGCGCTGTTTTTTCACGGGTTCCCGCGCGTGGACATCCCGGGTTCCGGCTACCTGTCAACCGAAGAAGGCCTGGCGACTTTCAACGAGGAACTTGCGGGCGTGCTCAGTAACCGCCGCAAGCGTCTGTTGGCCGGGCGCACCAAAGCCGTGTACCTGATGGACAAAGAAGAGCTGCCGTTCGCGGAGATCTTCAACATACTTGCCAGCGAACATAAGTTCACACGCGCCGAGGCATACACCATCTGCGAGCGCGCCTTTCGCGGCGGCGGCTACACCAAGGACCACATCTACTTCAGCGGGTATGAGCTGGTGCGCCAGCTTTGGGAAACCACGCCAGAAGACTTTGAGCTGATGTACATCGGAAAGGTGGGCGTGCACCACATTCCGATCGTCAAGCGGCTTTACAAGAACGGGCAGGGTATCCTGTACCCTGCCCGCTACATTCCCATTTTCTTCAAGGACCTTGCGCCGGATATCCGCGCCCGCCTGCCCCGCGAACGCGGCGAGGAAGAAGAGCGCACCGACAACTAGCCCGCGTTGATGTCCAGCGTCAACCCGACGTCGTCCTTGATCAGGTCGTCCTCCATGCCGGGAAAGCTGACCTTCCAGTCGTGGCGGTTGATCTTGAATTCCGCCTTGGTCGTTACCTTGCCGTCGTTGACGGTAATCGTTGCGGGAAACTTGATCGACTTCGTCTCGCCGCGCATCGTCAGGTTGCCGGTGACTTCGAACTTGTTGGCGCCTTCGGCGGGCTCAATGCTGGTAGAGATAAACTTGGAAGTCGGGTGCTCTTCCACCAGAAAGAAGTCGCCTTGCTTGAGGTGCCCGGTCAGGCGCTCATTGTCTTTTTCCGGGTCGTCGGTCCAGATCGAGTTCATGTCAATTTCAACTTCCACCTGCTTCACAGCCTTGCCGTCGTCGCTCAGCACAGCCTTGCCGCTGAACTTCTTGAACCCGCCGTAATGGTGGCCGGTAACCTTGGCGCCGAGAAAACCGATCTTGCTGCCTTCGTTGCTGAACGTGACTTCCTTGCCCTGCTCGGTCGTTACGTCCTTGGCGTCGCCGGTGTTCGCCGCGGTGAGATTTGCGGTTGGGTCGCTGCAGGCCGAAAGCATCAGGGCCACGAAAGTACCTGACAAGAGTAGCGCGGTAGCTGCTCGCATGGCGTGTCTCCTAAGCCAGAACCGGGCCACCGGGCCCGCATGACCGAAGAACATCGTTCAACGTGGAACTATTCCGCCAACCTGATCAGAATCCGCCCGTCTCAGCCATCAGCGCGATCCAGCCCACAATTGCAAGCACATAAACCACACCGATCGCAATGCCGGACCACAGGCCGCCAAGCGCGAGCCCGCGGCCCTGCTTGGGACCATTTGGCTCGCATTCCTTCAGCGCGATCACGCCACCGATGATGCCCACGATCCATGTCGGAAGGCAAAAGACAAACGTGACCAGCGAGCAGATCAAAGATGCAATCGCCCAACCGCTGGTCGGCCTGGCAGCGACGTACATGTACTGCGGCTGCTGCGCACCGTACGGCTGGTACTGCGTAGGGTAGGCCGGGTTGCCGGGGTAGGGGACGCCGGCGTTGCCTGGGTAAGGGTTCGGCGACGCCGGATACTGGCCATGCGCGGCCTGCGCCGGGTACTGCCCGTACGAGGGCGGTTGGGGCGCGTTCATGTGCGGGCCGGCGTGGCTCAGCGGGCGCGGCGCCGGCATGCGGGCGGGGCGCGGCTGCGGTGCGGGGCCCGACGTGACGGCGGCCACCTGACCTGCCCTGAGGTGGCGATGCGTGCCCTCTTCAACCACGCGGTCGTTGGGCTGCAACTTGCCCTCTTGCAAGTCGCGAACAATTGCCTCGACTGAATAGGGGCCCTTGCGGCCTTCGGGAGTGTCGATGAAGTAGCCCATCAATGGAATCCTATCCTACGCAACTTTTGTCGGGAAGTATTCGTTTCAGGTCCGGACCAAAAGTGACACCGCGAGACCACTACAGCTTATTCCCGCGATGGCCAGCCCGCTAAGACCGGCGGAAACCCTGATTGCTTACTCAGGCCAGCCGGTTGCACTTGGACGGCTGGGTCGTTTAGTTGTCCCAGCCACAACAGGCCATCCATTGGGACAGAACAATGAGAATTCTCAGCGGCGTACAACCTTCGGGCAAGCTGCATATCGGCAACTACTTCGGGGCGATCCGCCAGTTCGTGGAGCTGCAGCACAAGGGCCACGGGTTGTACTTCATCGCCGACCTGCACGCGTTGACCACGATCCGTGATGCCCAGCGCATGCGCGATTTGTGCTTCGACGTGGCGTTAAACTTTCTGGCGCTGGGGCTGGACCCAGCCAAGGCGACGCTGTTCAAGCAAAGCGACGTGCCGGAAGTGAGCGAGCTGCAATGGATTCTCGCCACCGTCACGCCCATGGGTTTGCTGGAGCGGGCCCACAGCTACAAGGACAAGACCGCCAAGGGCATCAGCGCGGATGCCGGGTTGTTTACGTACCCGGTGCTGATGGCGGCAGACATTCTGATCTATCACAGTGACCTGGTGCCGGTCGGCAAAGATCAGAAGCAGCATCTGGAGATCACGCGGGACATCGCCGTGAAGTTCAACCAGACGTTCTGCAAAGACTTTGACCCGCAAACTGGCGAGGGCGGCGTACTCAAGCTGCCGAACCCGCACATTCTGGACGAAACCGCGGTCGTCATGGGCATTGACGGAGAGAAGATGTCCAAGAGCTACAACAACACGATTGACCTGTTCGGGCCGGAGAAGGAAACGCGCAAGCGTATCATGTCGATCAAGACCGACAGCACGCCGCTCGACGCGCCCAAGAACCCGGACACCTGCAACGTGTACGTCCTGCTGAAGCTGTTTGCCCCGCCGGGCGAACTGGCCGCCATACGCGATCAATACACGACGGGCGGTGTGGGCTACGGTGACTTCAAGAAGCGGCTTGCAGAGTACTTCTTCAGCACGTTCGGCGAGGCGCGCAAGCGGTACGAGGAGCTTCAGAACAACCGGGACTACGTCTATGAAGTCCTGAACAAGGGGGCGGCAAGGGCTCGCGAAATCGCTTCAGAAGTGATGCAGGGTGTTCGCGCCGCCACCGGATTACGCTAGAATGCTGGCCGCCAGTCCTGGAGAAGCCTATGTACGAGAACCGTCCGAACAACTCCTACCCGCCCCAGGGCGGACAGCCGCGGCAGTACCCAGCCTATGCGCCCGTTCCTCACCAGCAGGGATACGGGCACGCCCAGCCACACCCCGGCTACGGCGACGAGCACACGCTGTACGCCGACAATGCCTTTGAGGGCGATCTGGCTGATCCTGCTGTCGCCGGTTTTGCCAAGCGCGTCTATGCGTACTTTGCCAGTGCATTGCTGACGGCCGCTGCCGCCAGTGCGGGCGGCGTTGCGCTGACGAATCAGTTGCTTTCGACCGAGAACTACAGCGGCTTTAATGCCATGCGCATCGGGTCGCTGGTTGTTTTCTTTGGGGCCTTCCTATTTGTGGCCTTCACGCGCAAGTCGCACAGCCCGCTGAAGACGGCGCTGCTGTATGTTTTTGCTACGGCCTGCGGCGTCATGATCGCCCCGATGCTGACGTTCTTCACGGAATCCGGCATGGGCATGACGATCGCGTTTGCCTTCGGTATCACGAGCACTGTGTTCTTTGGGTTGACGGTGTTTGTGCTTGCCACGGGCAAAGACTTTTCCGGGTTGGGCAAGTACCTGTTTGCGGGACTGATTCTGGCGATCGGGCTGATCCTGCTGAACATTTTTGTGCCGTTTCCTGACGGCATGTCGCGGCTGCTGATGGCCGGCATTCTGGTCCTGTTTGTCGGCTACACGCTGTACGACACGTCGCAGGTGACTCGTGCCTACTACCGCGCCAACGATGCGGTGGGCGCCGCGCTGATGTTGTTCTACGACTTTTTCATCATGTTCAAGTACATCCTGTTCTTCCTCGGTGGAAGCCGGGATTAGCAGGGCAGCAACAAGATGGACACATGCGCCCCCGCCGAAAGGCGGGGGCATTTGATCGAGACGGGCCCATGCCCAAGAAATTGAAGAAAGCGGCGGCAAAGCGGCACCGCGGTTCAGCCATCCAGCGGCGCAAAGGCAAAGCCGGCGAGGCGCGCAAGCGCCGCGTCAACGCCAAGGTTGTCGGCAAGCGCAAGCGGCCGGAGGCCAAACCCGCGCCCGAGCGGCCGCGCGCGCCGCGCGAAACCGCGCAGGGCAAGCCCTATACGCGCAGGCAGAGGTCGGCAGCGGAGCTGGGCACCGAAAGCCGCGCCCGCGACGATGGCCTGCGCCTGCCCGTGGTGGCTATCGTCGGGCGCCCCAACGTCGGCAAGAGCAGCCTTTTCAACCGCCTGGCTGGCAGTCGTATTGCTATTGAAGACCCCCGCCCCGGCACCACGCGTGACCGTGTGTCGGCCCACGCGCGCATGCGACCCGAACAAGGCGAGCAACGCCTGGTGGATCTGTTCGATACTGCAGGCATCGGCGTCGTCGATGAACAGCGCGTCAATGAGCACGTCCACGAACAGATCCGCAACGCCGTGGCCGCAGCCGATGTAGTGCTATTCGTGGCAGACATTCATGATGGCGTGCTCACACTCGACGAAGAAGCCGCCGCCATTCTGCGAAAGTCCGGCAAGCCAGTGATTCTGGTGGCGAACAAAGCCGATGACCCCCGCCACGACGTGCAGGCAGCCGCGCTGTACGAGCTGGGCCTGGGCGAGCCAGTGCCGGTCAGCGCGCGCGGCAACCGCAATTTGAAACAGCTGCGCTGGGTGATCTGCAGCAAGCTGCCGCCGCGGACACAGGCTGAGAACGCCGAAGCGCCGGAGCTTCTTCTGGCCATTGTGGGCCGCCGCAACGTCGGCAAATCGACCCTGGTCAACGCGCTGGCAAATGACGAGCGTGTGATCGCCAGCGAGCTTGAGGGCACGACGCGTGACTCAGTCGATGTGCGATTTACGTACGGCGGCAAGTCGTTCGTTGCCATCGACACAGCCGGTGTGCGCCGCAGGAAGTCGCTTGAGCACAGCGTCGAGTTCTTCAGTCAGTCGCGCAGCTTTCGCGCCGTGCGCCGCGCGAGCGTCGTCGTGCTGATGATCGACGCGCGCGAGCCCGTGACGAGAATCGATCGCGAACTGGCCGATCTGGCGGCCAAGGAATGCAAGCCGCTCATTATCGCGATCAATAAGTGGGACCTGGTGAAGGACGCCACAACCGACGAATTCGAAAGCTACCTGCGCGCGAAGTTCAACCAGTTGCCGTATGCGCCGCTGGTTTTTCTCTCAGCCAAAGACCGCGACAACGTGTTTGAGCTGGTCAATCTGGCCAACGAGCTGCACCAGCAGGCAGGCCAGCGCATCGGCACCGGCGAATTGAACCGGCTTGTGTATGCGGCGTTTGACCGGCACCACCCGCAGCCGCGCCAGAACCGGCTGGGGCGCATATTCTATGCCACGCAGGTGGAGACGTTCCCGCCCAAGATCGTGCTGTTCGTGAATGAGCCGGAGCTGTTTCCGGAAAACTGGCGCACGTACCTCAAGCACCAGCTGCAGCAGACATCGATGTTTCAGGAAGTGCCGATCCGGCTGAAGTTCCGCGCGCGCGACAAGGTGGTGCTGTAGGCATTGGCCTGGTGACGGCCCAAACAGTCGGTGAAAACAATGTTGAAAAGAACTGTCAGTAACTTTGTTGACGCATTCAGGCGATGCGCTACACTTCTGCTGTCGCGGGGAAACTCGCGCGCCGTCGCCCGGACGCGGGCGGGGACAGATCGGCCTCACCGGTGCAAGGCTTTCGGACGCCGGTTGACGCCAAGGCCCTTTTGAAAGGAGGTGATCTGTGTGTACCTACTGTGATCGAAAGCGTGGGGGGCTCATCTAACTGAGACCGACGGGCTTGGTTAGATCCAGCCCACCCCCTGCGTATGGCAATACGCTGGATAAGGGGCGGCCCGCATGGGTCGCCCCTGGCGTTTAAGCGTCCCCCGGACCTCCCTTGCACCAGCATCCCACAGCGGTAAAACAAGTTACGGAGGCGTACATTGAGTGCTGACTTTTTCAGTTTGCTGGTTTATTGCGCCCTGATTTTTGCCGTGGCATCCGGCGGGCTGGTGACGTCGATTCTGATTGGCCGTCGCCGCAAGGGCCACATCAAGGAAGAGCCCTACGAGTGCGGTGTGCCGCAGATCGGCGAGACACGCACTGAGTTCAACGTGCGCTTTTTTATCCTCGCGATGTTATTCGTGTTGTTCGACATCGAGACGGTACTGCTGGCGCCGTACGCCGCGACTTTCATTGCCGACGTGCAGAGTGGCAAAGGCGTGGAATACCTGGCTGAAGTCGGCGTGTTCCTTGCAGTGCTGGGCTTTGGGTTGCTGTATGCCTGGCGCAAGGGTGTGCTGGACTGGAACGTGCCGCTCGGCCACCGTCCGGACGAAGTTCCCCGACGTTTCCTGACCGCAGTCGAGGAACAGAAGACCACCGAGGTTGCCCATGGGCATTGAACAGATGATCCCCTCGCTTGCCGGCGATGGCTTCTTCACCACGCAGATAAACAAGGTTATCGGCTGGGCACGCAAGAACAGTCTGTGGCCCTACCCGTTCGGCACCGCCTGTTGCGCGATTGAAATGATGGCGACTTTGAACAGCCGATACGACCTTTCGCGCTTCGGCGCCGAGGTGATTCGCTTCAGCCCGCGGCAGAGCGACCTGCTGATTGTTTCGGGCCGCGTTGTGTTGAAGATGATGCCGGTGCTCACCGAGATCTACACCCAGATGGGCGAGCCGAAGTGGGTGATCAGCATGGGTGCGTGCGCCAGCACGGGCGGCGTGTTCAATACCTACCCGCAGATTCAGGGCGTGGATCAATTCATCCCGGTGGATGTGTACGTTCCCGGATGCCCGCCGCGCCCGGAGAGTCTGATTGACGGCGTACTGAAGATCCAGCAGATCATTGACGGCAAAGCAGAGCGAGGCGAGTTCACCCGCCCGACGGTTGAGGCGAACTGATGACGGAGCAGGAAGATACCGGTGCCCAGGCCGGAGCGACATTTCCGCGCGCACTGGAAGAGAATCAGGTTGACCAGGAACTGCTAAGCCGCAAGCTGGCAGGTCTGATCACGGACATCCGCACCGAGTACAGGCAGACGGTGATCCGCACGACCAGCGACAACGTGGTGAAGGCTCTGGCGATCGTGCGCGCCGATCCGGAACTGTGCTTTGACATGATCACCGACATCACCGCGGTCGATAACATGCGCCGGCCGGACTTTGACCCGGAGCGGCGGTTTACGGTCATCCATACGGTGTACAGCGTTCCGAACAACAAGCGCATTCGCTTCGAATGCGAAGTGTCGGAGTCTGACCCGCGTCTTCCCACGGCGTCTGGCGTTTACAAGGGCGCCGCGTGGATTGAGCGCGAGGTGTACGACATGTTCGGCATCACGTTTGACGGCCACCCGAAGCTCGCTCGCGTGCTGCTTCCGGACTACTACGAGCACTTTCCGTTGCGCAAGGATTACCCGCTGACCGGCCGCGGCGAGCGCGACAACTTTGTGCGCGCTGAAGAAATTGCCTAGATCACTTGCGCTCGCAGCGCAGAACAAGCTTCTCACTGAACGGCGGGTAGTTCCATGCCTTGCGCACAATGCGCAAGCCGGCTTGGCTCAGATCAGCTTCAAGCTCACGAAGACTGTAGCGATGGCTGGGCACCTTCACGTGCATGCCCAGTGCGCGCCGCAGCTTCTTCCACCAAAGGTTGGCGCAGTACTTGTGGCGCACGTCAATGATGACGCAGCGCCGTGCCACCCGTCCGTACTCACGATAAATGCGAATGCGCGCCTCGCGCGGCACGTGCATCAGAAACCGGATGCTTAGAACGACGTCGATGCTGGCGTCGGCGAACGGCAGTCGCTCGGCATCCATGCGCGCGCCCCCTAAATAGCCGCCGGTTGCGTACTGTGAGGCGGCGGCAAGCATGGGGCGGGAAATGTCGCCATTGATCAGCTTCCATCCGCGCTCAAGGATGCGCGACGTGAATCGACCTGTGCCGCACGGAACATCCAGCACGCTGGTAATTCCGGCGTCATCGCCCAGTGCGCGCAGGATCAGCCGCCACTTTCGCTCGCTCTTCGGCCCGGATACGCCGCCCCGGAAGCGTCGTGTATCGTAGTGATCGACAACGTCGTCGCGCTGGTAGTGCTGCTTCTTCTGTTGCCATTCAGTTGTTGCGGAACTGTCGGGCACGGCGGTCTCCGGCGCTAACGGACCGCGTCCACGCCCTCAATGCCGACGGTGCCGCCTTTGAGAGAGATTGTCAACTGAGCGCCGTTGCGCGACACAACCATGCTCACGTCATCGGCCTCGCGTGCTGCCCGTGCCGCCTGAACGAAGCTTTGCCAGCTCGTTACGTGCTGTCCGTTGTACTCCAGAATCAAGTCGCCTTCCTGGATGCCCGCGCGCGCCGCCTGCGAGTTCGGGTACACCCGCGAGATTCTGGCTGTGTCGGATTCGCGAAGCACCATCGTGTACGTGTTTTCGCCGTTGGCCAGGCTCGCGGCAAGGTCGCGGGCAGCCATGCCAGCTCCGGATGCCGTTATCGTGTAGCTGCCGACGCTCAGGAATGCCATCGTGGCGACACCCTGCGCATCGGTCCGTGCGGTCGTTGCCCGGTCCCCTCGCGCTACCACTTCAATGCGGGAAAGCGGGTTGCCCTGCCGATCCGTGACGCGAACGATCAGCGTTGCCCCCGCGTCCACGCTAAACTCATGCTGATTGTCGCCCTCGACCAACTGAAGCATGGAGCTGTGCAGTACGCGGTTCTGGCCCTGCTGGTGCGTCATCTCAAACACCCACTGCCCTGGCTCGACCGGCCCCAGCTTGAATGTGCCGTCGCGCTCAATGGACGCGTTCAAGCCGCTTCCCCATCCGCTCCATTCGTTCTGCTCGCCCTCACGGCGAAGCCTCACGCGAGCATTACTAAGTGCTGCGGCTGATGCGCCACTGACCCGTCCCTTCACGATTGCGCTGCTGGAAAGCGACAGCGCGAGCTCATTGCGCCCGCGCTGCAACTCTTGCGAGAATCGCAACTGCGGATATCCGCCGGCTGTGATCGTCACGGTGTACGTCCCCGGCTCAAGGCCCGCCAATTCGACCAGTCCCGGTTCGCGCGCCGCTAGCCTTTGGCCCTGTGACCAGTTGCGCCCGCCCGCATGAAACCAGATGGAGTCCGCCGTCACCGGCTGACCGGCCGGATTGCTCAGGCGCAATGCCACGACTGCGCCGACATCCAGCTCAAAGCGAACATCGTTGCTGCCTTCGGCCAGATGAAGTGTTCTCGTGGTGCTCATGTCGCCGATCGTAGCGCGCAGCGTTGTTTCGCCGGGCGGCAGGCCCGCGAGGCGAAAGCGGCCCCGAGAGTCCGTGGTCGCGCGCGGCCCTTGATCCTGGTTCCAGTAATTCCAGCCGCCTTGGTTGCTCTGCCGACCCAGGGTAACAGACACATTGCCCAGCGGGTTCTGGTCCGCGTCTGTGACCACTCCCGACACCACCGCGGCTGGCTGCAACCTCACCACGATTTCGTCGCCATCCGAAGAAGCGTCAATGTCCATCGGCGCAGGCAGCGTAAGGCCTTCGCTTTCAGCTTCCAGTTGCAGGCGACCGGCGCCTTCCATGGCAAACGTTCCGTCCGGGCTGTTGAACTCTTCGGTGCGTGCCTCCCAGCGACGGTTGGCCGCCCAGACACGGATCGAAAAGGTAGTCACCGGCTCGCCATTTGCATTCACGACCTTGCCGCGAAACCGCCCGACGAAGCTCAGCAGGATCCGTGTGGTGTCTCCCGCGGCCACACGCAACTGCTGGCCAGCCGCGCCGTCCGGGGACTGCGCGTAAAGGTTATACGCAAGCGTCGGGTCAAGCCCGGCGAACTGAAACCGGCCCTCGGCGTCGGTTGTTGCGCGGCGGGTTTCGGCGGCTGTGCGGTCCAGAAACTGTTGAACCTGCTCGCCGTATTGCTGGACGTCGCCATTGCGAAACGAAGGCGGTTGCAACTCAAGGTCAGCGTTGCGGCAGGTGATTGCGACGCCGGGTGCCGGCGAGGCGTCAACGCGCAGAACGACGCCACCGATGACGGCGTCGCCTTTGTCGCTGGGCCCTGTAGCTGCCTTGGGCTGCAGTTCAGCCTTCGCGCCCGAGACCTGCCTGGCTGGCTCGTCAGCGCTGCGGGTAATGCGCGGGTTGTGCCTGTCCGGCCTGGTGGCGTCGGTGCGCATGGCGGCACCCGCATCCGGGTCGTCGATCTGATCGGTCTGCGGCAGGGCCAGAGGCGCACGACCTGCCTCGCTGCCGTTGCCAAACACGCCCCACGCGCCAAAAATCAGCGCCAGAACAGTGATCAACATCAGCGCGAGGTTGAGCGGACTCAGCCTTCCGGCCATACGGGCATCCCCACTGGGTCCATTCTATTACGGTCGGCATCATATCAATGCTCGAAAAAAGCGGGCGCGGCGCAAAGCCAGCACCAGCGCAACCAGGCCAAGCAGCGCCAAGCCGGTCGGCCGTGTATGTGTGGCTACGCAGGCGCTCCAGGACGAGCGCATTCCCAGTGGGTTTGGGCCGTCGATGCGCAGCAGGTACGCGCGTTCATGGGCAGCTCCGTCAGGTGCAACGGCGCGAACATTGAAGCCCCACTCGCCGGCGACATTCGGATGGCCTACCAATTCGCCGGAAGACGAGAGGCTTAGTCCGGGAGGAAGCACGCCCCAGCTCAGGCTGAACGAGGCGGTGCCGCCCGCGCTCAGAAACCGCAACGGTGTGTAAGGCGAGTGCACGGTACCGGACGGCAACTGTCCGTCCACTGGAGAGGTGATCAGCATGCTGCCCGCGGGCAGCACGCGAATGCGGTACTGGCGTGACACAGTGCGTGAAGCGGCGTCTGTCGCGCCGATGATCGCCGTCCATTCGCCGGCTTCGGTTGCTGTACCCTCGATTTGGCCAACCCGGTTGATCGCAATCCCCGGCGGTAGATTCTCACCCATGTAGGTGTGCTGGCCTGACCCGCCAATCGCCCGTGCCTCGACGGCCAGATAAGGTTGGCCAACGGCGGCGTCTGGTAAACGGCTCGCCAGCGGATGGG
This sequence comes from uncultured Planctomycetaceae bacterium, assembly GCA_964652605.1. Taxonomy (GTDB): domain Bacteria; phylum Planctomycetota; class UBA8742; order UBA2392; family UBA2392; genus JADJRK01. The sequence continues at coordinate 8,510 of CAZZBH010000005.1, read as the reverse complement.
TCAGCACAAGTCGTTGTCCGAGATCTGGCCCCGAAAGCCTTGCCAGGCCGTGTCCGAACGCAGGATCCCAGCCCGGCGGGCCGGCGTCCAACAGCGCCAATGCCAGCACATCCAAGTTGCCATGCAGGCTGCCTTGCAGCGCCAGCAACCCCGCCACGTGCGGAGCAGCTGCCGAGGTGCCGTGAAAGGCCCCATCGAACGTCAAGCTGTCCGTGCCAGTGGGCCCGCAAACGTCGATGTCCAGGCTGAACACGCCGCCACCCATGGAGCTGTAGGCAGCCGTGGCAATGTCGTTGCCATAGCGCGTGTGGTGCACCGCGCCAACGGCAATCACCTCCGGGACAGTTGCGGGGTTTGACGCGCTTCCCTCCTGCGTGAAGTATTCAAAGCGGTTGGTGAAGGACTGAAGCCGCAACCGGCCCGGCGTGCCGTCGGTGATCAGCTCAATGCTGACAAAATAGCTCGCCCCGAGCACGGATGCATAGGAGACGAGCTGGTAGAAGGTGCCGGGGCTGCCGTACGCCACCGGTTCTGTCATGCCGTTGCGCCGTTCGTGCAGCACAAGCTGATAGCGGGCGTAGCTTTCGTCCGGTGCCTCGTAACTGAAACCCACCTCGACCAAGCCGCCGACAGCCACGACCTGGTTCAACGTGGCATCGCCACCGAACCGCACAGCGTCAGTCTGCGGGGCAGACTCCCAGTACATGCGCTCTCGCCAGTTGCCGCTGGAGTTGACCCAGGCCATGCCGTTGGAAATGGCCATCCGCGCCGCGTCGCACTCGGGGCCATTCTCGGGGTATCCCATCCAGGCAAGCGACACGGTCATGATGTTCACGCCGTTCGCCAGTGCGTGCGCCACGGCCCCTTCCACACTTGTCTCGTACACTGGGTACAGGTGCAGCTCTGCGCCTGGGGCTACGTCACGAACGATCTCGGCGCATGCCGTGCCGTGTGTATGGCCGCTGAGCTGCAGGTCGACAGGGCTTTGATAGGCGCCGATTTCGCCGGCAACACGACCCTGAACTCCACGGAATCCGAGGTCGAGTACGCCGATTGCCATTCCCTGCCCAGCCACTCCGGAGTCATGAAATGTGGTCGCCCGCGTTCGTGGCACGCCCTGGCTGACCACGCCACCGAAGGTGGTGCGGGCCGGGTTGTAGGGCACCAGCGCCGACGTTTTCACGGCTTCAACGGACAGCGCCGCAAGCTCGACAAGGTCAGCCGGTGCCGCGCGGAGCACGAAGTAGCGTTGGGTGGATTCCGGCAGCACCTGCAGGTCGGAAAACTGCGCAGCCAGCCATTCGTCAAAGCCGGCCGGAAACGCCAATGCCGGCCGCACCTGCGTGCCGTCTATCCAAGTCTGGTAGCGGGCATTGGCGTCAAGCGCGACCTGGATTCGCCCGCGTTCATCGACTGCAAGAGCAAAGCGGTCGGCCTCTGCGCGCCAGTCCTTGCTCTCCATGGCCGCCATGGCAACCCGCAGCAGGCTTGGCGCGATGTTCGCTTCATGGGCTCGAAGGCTGTGCGGGAGGCACAGGACCAGCGCGATCGCAGTCAGTACTATGAACCCGCGCATGCCAGGTCTCTCGTTGGTCGAAGTCAAAGAACAGCAAAAACACATAAAACCTAAAATAACCATAGCACACGACCAGCGTCGGTGCGGGAAAAGAACTCAAAAAAAAAACGATGAGACGAAAGGCAGGCTTGTTCAGCCTGCCGGTTGTGAGGCTTCCGGCGCCCGATGGCTGGGCGCGTCGGTATCAATGGCATCGATGCGCTGCTTCTTGTGGTACACCCACACGAAGAGCACGATTCCGCAGACCACCATCGCGAGGCTCAACAGTTGCCCGCGCGTGGCACCCAGCATGAAACCCAAGCCGGGTTCAGGCTGCCGAAACAGCTCCGAGAACATGCGCAGGACCCCATAGCAAACCAGAAACCAAGCCGACAGCTGTCCGACAAAACGCGCCCGCCGGCGCACCAGCAGCAGGATCACCAGCAATACGACGCCCTCGGCCAATGCCTGATAGAGCTGGCTTGGATGACGCGGCGTGGTGGCGACCATCTGCACCAGTTCCAGCGTGTCGCTGTCGGCAGAGTGCATTCGGAATGCCTCGTACGGCGCGTGAGGCAGCAGCTCGTATCCTTGGTCAGGCGTCCACGGCTCAAGGTAGGGCACACCTGTTTCGGTATCGCTGGCGACGACGAAGGTGTCGCCCTCGCCGTCTGCCATCACCCGCCGGAACAGCGGCCCGCGTAGTGGAAACCTCACCGCCCATGGCAGGTCGCTGGCGCGTCCCCACAGGTCGCCCGACAGGAAGTTGGCAATGCGCCCCAGCGGCGTACCGAACGCGACAAACACAACCGACTGGTCCAGAAGGTGAAACCACGGGCGTTTGATCCATCGCGCCCAGAACCAGAACACTACCACCACCCCAAGAATCATCCCGTGGATCGTGAAACCTGACGCATTAGTGATGAGCCGCAGCGGCTGTGAAAAAAAGTATTCCGGCTGATAGAACACAGCCTCGCCAATTCGCCCGCCGACGATGATGCCGACCACTGCCACAAGCACGCTGTCCAGCACCTGCCGGCGCCGCACGCGAAACGTCCCCTGCCGCCACCAGCGATAGCACCACCACAGCGCAGCCACAAAGATCAGCGTGTAGGCGAGGTGAAACACGTTGAACAGCGCAAAGCCGTCACTACCCTCGGGCACTCGCTTGAAAAAGTGCAGGCCGCCGTCGAACCACGCGACAACGTTGGTGGAGTAGTCAGGATCGGAAATGTAAGGGTGGTCGATCATCGCGCGTGATCACCGCCCCGGCCGCCGCATTCAGGCACGAGAGCGCCGCAGACGCAGGCCGACGCCGACCGCGCAGATCGCGCCCAGAGCAAGCAGAAAGCTGCCGCGTGCGCCCTCAGACGTGGAGCAATCGTCATCGTCCTTCTTCTCGGTGCCGGTATTGCCGCGAATGCGGATGAGGTAGCTGCCCTCATCGGCGTCGTTGTTCGCGATAGTCAGATTCAGGGCAAACGATCCGTCGCCTGCAGGCGTAATTTCAATGGGAAACGTGGTGGTCTCGTTCTGCTGCAACTGGTTTGAGGCCGGCTGAGTCAGGGTAAAGATGATGTTCTTTGGCGACGTCGCGGTGACAGGCGTGGTGCCGATCAGATCCAACGGAGTCACGTCGGTGTTCATGATAGTGTACGTAAGCACCATTGCGCCCAAGCCGGTCTTGCTGCCGACATTATCCTGCGAGCCATTTGCGATCGGCTGTCCTGCCGGGCGCTGAACGTCAATTTCCTGCGCGGCGAGAGTGCCGCAAAGCACCGCCACAACTGCAATCAGACCGACCAGCCTCATGCGCATCTCCCGCCCGGTGAAGGTGTTCACTTTCGCCTCAAGCGCTCACCCAGTCAAGTGTGGACCCGGCGGCGCAACCACAGTGTCACCCCGAGGCCCGCGCCCACAATCAGCAGCGGCCAGACTGGAAATCCACCGCCGGCTGAGCAGCCGGAGTCGCCCGAAGTGCCGGTTGAGGCGGCGGCGCCGACAGTGATCGTGAACGTCTGCGTTGCGTCCGGTGCGACGCCGTTGGTTGCCAGAAAGGCTACGTTCACGGACGTCTTCTGGTCGCTGCGAGTTGGTATGCCGGACAGCAAGCCCGTCCCCGTGTCGAAAGACAGCCATCCGGGAAGAGCGCTGGTCAAGGTGACGGTCGGTGCGGGTGTTCCGTTGGCGGCTACCGTGTAGCTGTACAAGCTTCCGGGCGTAGCGGCCTCGATTGGTGCACTGGTGAAGGCCGGCGCCGTTCCGATCACCTCGACCTCAAGCGCAATGTTGATCGTGTGCGTGCCGTCGCTGATTTCGGCTTCAAAGCTGTGCGAACCGAGATCGGCCACCACCAGCGGGCCTGCAGGCGCAATCGAAAGCAGCCCGCCCGAAAAGCTGACGCTGAACCCCGCGCCGCCCGCCGGATTGCCAGCGCCGGGCGTGGTGGCGACCAGTGTGAGCAATTGGGATGCATTCGGATCCGTGATCGCGCACATGTCGGTGCTGCTGGCAGCCGTATCGCCATGGATGAACTGTGCGGTGTACGGGGTGCCTGGGCTTCCGTTGCCGCCCGTGGCGCTGGCGATGGCATGTGTCGGCGGAAGGTCGTTCACCGCGATCGACACGGTGGCTGACACCTGCGTGCCGTTCACGGCGTCGGAAAACACGATCTCCCACTCATAGGGGCCTGGGGCGTTGGTGGGACTTACCGTGCCGGTCCAGTTCAAGGTTCGCGGATGGGCAGGCGTGCCCAGCGACGGTGCCGTGACACCAGCCAGAGCTGGCGTCAGTAGCGTGACCGACACAAGCGTGATGTCGTCGCTTTCAGGGTCGGTAAGTTCGATACTGGCGGTAGTCAACGTGGCTCCCGGATCGACCGTCATGGTGAACGGGCCGTTGACCGGGCCGCTGAAACCCGAGCCTCCGGGTGTTGAGGCTGAGGCTTGCAGGTTCGGCAGCACAGCCATGCCGGTGACCGTAAAGTTGTACGGGTTGCGCTGGGAGTCGTTGTTGCTGATCTCAATCACCAGCTCGAATGTCCCCGGCGCTGTCGGGTCAACGAAGATCTCGAAGGGTTCAAGCACGAAGCTGGGTATCAGAGTGTTCGCCGGTGGTGTCTGCAGTACGGTTGTCGCGTCGCAGTTCAGGCCGGGCGTGACACCGACCAGCGGGTTGCCGGTAAGCATCAGATCGCCGGCGCCGATGTTCGTGGCGACGAACGTGAACGGGCCGCCGTTGGTCGTCACGGTGCCGATGTCAACGCTGCCGCCATCAGGGACTGCAACGGCATTGTACTCGACCACCATCTCGGGCGGCGGGCCGGAAATCTCGTCTGCGCCTGCATCCACGGCTGCGCCAAAGGGGCGCGGGTCGCCGTCCACGTCGATGTTGAGTGTCGAGCCAACAACCCGGTCGATGGCCGGCGAGCCCTGCTGAAGGTGGTAGTCAAAAGTGGCAACGGCCATCGACACGAGCTGCGGGTCGGCCGATGTGCCTTGCGCGTCGCGTGACGACGCCTGCCAAGCCGCAAAGTCTGGAAACGTCGCCGTGTTTGAATGAAACGTCGCGCCGCCGGTTGCGTGATAGACGTTGTAGTTGGCGCCGACAGGGTCGAAGGACGACGCAATATCCAGAACCGGCAGCCCGGAGGTGGAGCACACAAAGATGTTCCCTTCAAAGGTGAAGGTGTTAACACCCGTTGAGCCGCCCAGATAACCAAAGGCGGCGCTGCCGCTGAGCCCGGCATTGTGAACTACAGTGTTGTTGCGGACCACCGTGGTCGTGTCCGCCCGGCGGATCGCAAGCGCACCGCGCGTGAAGCTGCCGAATCCAGCCGCCGTGCCTGCACAGTTCCACACCACGTTGTTCTCGATGGTGCAGTTGATCAGCGGCCCGCCAATGTCGCTGTACAGGCTGATGCCGGGGCCCACTGTCACGCCGTGCACCTTGCAGCGGATCACATTCACGTGGTTGAGGGGGTTGCCATAGAAGCTGATCCCGGAAGTCACGCCACCGACGCATTCAAGCCCCTCGAACGTCACGAAGTTGGTTTGCGCCAGCAGTGTTCCCGACTGGTTGAAGGACGTCGCTATCGCGCCAGAGCCCTGAATGACCGGAAACTCACCAGGAGCGGCGCGAACCGTGACAGTGTTGATCGCTGAAATGCCGATGATGCCCACCATCCCGCCCGAAGCGTTCAAGCCGATCCCGTAAGCTGAGGTGGAGGTAAACGCGCCGCCGTCATCATAGACCTCAAGAACGACGGGGCCGGACAACCCCTGGGCTTCCACCGCGTCGAAGAACGCGCCGATGTCGCCGTAATCAAATGCGCTGCCGGGGTTGCCATTGGCGCATGTGAACGTGCCCGTCAACTGGGCGGACGCGGTACCGGCCAGAACAGTTGCCAGCAACGCCAGAATGCTCACGAATCGGGTCAGGTTCATTCATTACTCCTGCTGCAAGATCGGGCTGCCCAGCCTGCTTGCGGTTTCGAGCAAGTCATCATAGCGCGGTGGGCGAGCCGTCGAAACGGTTGGCAATGTGCGGATAGTGAAACCGGGGAGGCTTGGTTGCCTCCCCGGTTTGGTTTGCATGTGTAGCGTTAGCTAGGCCGTGCGGCGGCGCAACAGCAATGCCGCACCGACGCCCGCACCGATCAGCAGCATCGGCCATGTCGGCAGGCCGCTGCCGGTTGCACAGCCGCCGTCGTCACTGTCGCTGTCGGAGCTTGGTGCAGAGCCGACGTTGATGGTGAAGGTCTGCGTGGCATCCGGCGCAACGCCGTTGCTGGCCTCGAGCGTGACGTTGACGGTGGAGTTTTCGTCGCTCTTGGTTGGCTGGCCGCTAAGCACGCCTGTACCTGCGTTGAAGGTCAGCCATGCCGGCAATGCGCTGGTCACACTGAGTGTGGGCGCCGGGTTGCCGGTTGCAGTCGCGGTGTAGGTGTAGGTCTGGCCCGGCGTTGCCGAGGTCACCGGTGTGCTGGTGAAGGTGGGCGCGATGCCGACCACCTCGATCTCCAGCGCAATGATGACGCTGTTGGTGCCGTCGCTGACCTCAACGTCAAACGTGTGCGTGCCACGGTCAGCGTCAACCAGAGTGCCGGCCGGGGTAACTGTCAGGAACCCACCGCCCAGGCTGACACTCAGCCCGGCACCGCCGGCTGGGTTGCTGCCGCCCGGTGTGGTGCCAACCAGGTTGATGAGCTGGCCGGTGTTGGGGTCGCTGACTGATGCCAGGTCGATGCTCATGGAGCCGTCATCACCCTGGGTGAAGGTTGCCGTGTACGGATCAAGCGCGGTGCCGTCGCCGCCGGTGGCGTCTTCGATGACGTGCTCAGGCGGCAGGTCGTTGATCACGATCTCAACGGTCATGGTCACGTCAGAGCCACTGCCGGAGTCTTCAAACACGATCTCCCATGTGTAACTGCCGGGAGCGTTGGCCGCGTCCGCGGTGCCTGTGAAGATCACCACGGCTGGGGTAGGCACCGGGCCCACCGGTGCGGTGGGGGCTACGATGCCGGAGACAGCCACAGCTGACGTTTCGGTTACCGAAAGTAGAGACACGTCGTCCGATTCTGCGTCCGTGAGCTGAATTTCAGCATTGGCAAGCGTGGCGCCCGGGTCGATCGCCATCGTGAAGGGGCCGTTCGTCGGGCCCGTAAACACCGAACTGGGGGCTGGGCTCGCCTCTGCCGGCAAGTTCGGGTTGAAGCCGTTACCCGTTACCATGAAGTCATATGGGTCTTTGGCTGGGTCATTGTTGGCGATACTCACAGTGAAATCGAACGCGCCTAGCGCGGGGGTCACCTGGATTTCGAAGGTCGTCATGGCCGCCGGAATGATTGGAGTGGCAGGCTGTACGGTGACGGAGACCGTCGGTGCACCAGTGCCCGGCGTAACATCAACCAGCGGCGTGCCGGTGAGATTGAGGTCGCCGGATCCGACGTTGTTGATCGTGTAGGTGAAAGTCTGCCCATTCACGCTGACATCGTTCAGCGCGTCGTTGCCGCCGTCGGCAATGGGCATGGTCGCCCGCTCAACTTCCATATCGGGAACGCTTGGAGGCGAAACGAACTCGCAGCCGGTCAATGTAATCCTGTACGTTCCCATCTCACTCTGTGAGACGACCCATCCGTTCAGAGTGTTCGTACCGCCGCCGATGCCGGTGGGCCCAGCCACGGTTCCGTAGGCTGTCGGAAACATTTGACCCGCTGAACTCTGCGCCTGGTTGTACCAGGGTGAAACGCCGAGGATGTAGTCGCCAGGAGTAAGTGCATTGTACAGCGGATTGCCCACCGGGAGCGTCGAGCGATAGTTCGAAATGTCGATGTCGTCATTGAACGCGATGCCTACGCCAGTGGTCGAGAACAGCCAGAGCTGTGTGTCCACATTGGTGCCAGGATTTACGTTCGTAGTGGCTGAAAATGCGCTCGGATTGGCTATACGGATAAGGTAGAGGTCGCGGTCGCCGACAGCGGGGTTGTCACCTGTAATATCAGTCAGCGCGCCAGTTCCGACCACCGCTTGCACGGTGGCCACTTGATCACCTGCATCACCGCCACCGTCCGCGGTTTCATCCCACGTCTGGGCCGTCAAAGAACCAGACAACGTGCATAGCACAGCGGCCAGAACAAAAAGCCTGATAGAAGTCATACAATCTCCCCACAAATTAACGCGGCTTGGCACCGCAAAGTGCGTGGGGATACATCGGACGTCGCCGACGCTTTCTTGCTGTGAGTGATAAAATCCCCACGATGCGTTCGGGATGTTACCCCAAACACGCGCGCCATTGCAACCCCTTATCTTGAAAGAGCACGGCATTAGGGGAGCAGTCGAGGGCGAAGCAAGCATCGCCCGTACGGGCGACGTTCACGTCGCCCTCGGCTTTGGGGTGCAATCGAGGGCGATGCAAGCATCGCCCGTACGGGCGACATTTATGTCGCCCTCGGCTT
>CAZZBH010000004.1:65768-69431 GCA_964652605.1 uncultured Planctomycetaceae bacterium | reverse complement strand
GGTGATGCGGTCTTCGCCGTACAGGATCATGCTGTGGCTGATGTCGATCATCAGCACGGTAGCGCAGCTTGCGTGCTGCTCGGTCTCAAAGACTTCGAGGTCGTCCTCTTTCAGGTTCAGCTCGTCGATGCCGCGCTTGAGCGCATTGCGGATGCTGATGTTGTAATCGATGTCTGTGGAAAGGTCGCCGAAGTTGTACGGCCGCGTTTCCGGCAGCCGCTCGTGCGACGCGCCGGCGTGCGGCGTGCGGTGGTCGCCGTCGCCGAGGTTCTTGAGGTTGCGGAACACCTGGTCAAGCGAGTCCTTGCGGATCGCGCGCTCGCCCTTGCGCGTGAGCTCGTACTCGCCGACGCCTTCGCCCTCGCCTTCAGGGCTGGGCGCGCGGCGGATCAGGCCCTCTCGCTCAAGCATCTCGACGAACTCTTCGAAGGACATGCGCCCGCCGGTGATGTCGTGGCGCTCCCAAAGCTGCTCCATCCACTCCAGCGCGCGATCCACGTCGCCGCTGGTCATGAGCAGCAGCTCGTTCCACAGCTTGAGCAATTGCTTGGCGCCGATCCGCCGCCAGGCTTCAGCTTCATCGAACTCAACGTAGGCGATGCGCATCGAGGTCAATGATCAATGGGCAATGAGCAATGGTCAATGACCCGCGATTGCCAGCGCCGCCTGTGCATGTACCGCAAAGGCAGACTCTCGCAGAGACGCGGAGACGCAGAGAAAAGCCATGCATTGCGGTTCTCTGCGACTCTGCGTCTCTGCGAGAGATTGCAGTTGTCAACGCGGGTCGCAATCAATCCAGTCGCGGCGCTTTCCACCTTTGCGTGAGGCGACTGGTGCTACTGCGCCGGTAGGGGGTCGTCTGACCCGCCTTCCAACACCGGCTCCATCTCGACTGCCTTGTCGATTTCGCGTGGCTTGGGCAGCGCCCAGCTTGCCGGGATGCCCACCAGCGCCCACGCGAGCTGGATCAGCCGCCCGATCGCGCTGAGGATCACGCCCTGGCTGTACAGCGCCTTGGCTGCTGCAGCGGTCTTGCCGTAGAGCGACAAAAAGTGAGCGGTTGCCGCTTCGCCAACGCCCCAGCCGCCGAAGCTGATCGGCAGCGCAGCCACCATGCCCGCGACCGGCACGACTACCGCGTAATCCACCCAGGTGACAGGAATGCCCAGCCCGTGGCCAATGGCGATGTGCATTCCAATCCAACCGGCCTGCGGCAGCGCGCTGAGCAGCAGCGCGGCGATCAAGCCGCGCTTATGGCCGCGAAAGACCTGCATGGCTTCATCGAAGGCGCGGATCACGTCGCTGAACGGAAGCTTGCGGCTTGTGCCCTTGGGGATCAGTCGGCGCACGCGGCGCGACGTCATGGCGGCAATGGCAATGGTGGCGCAGCCGGCAAACGCGAAGATGACAAACGCGGCTTGCCGCATCTGCGGCTCATGGATGGAGGGAAGCAGCGCAATCAGCGCAAGCGCAGCGAGCATGAACAATCCGCACAGCCGATCCACCAGCACAGCCGCAAATGCGGTCGGCTTGCTGCCCGTTGACTGGCTGAGGTACAGCGCCTTGATGGCGTCGCCGCCCACCGCGCCGCCGGGGATGGCTGAGTTATAGAAGTGGCCGATCAATGTGTAGGTCAACGCGCGCCCGACGCTGATGCGATGGCCGAGCACCGCCACCAGCAGCTTCAGCCGCAGCGCGCCAAAGGTGAACGAAACGATTCCCAGCAGAAGCGCCAACGCCAACAGCGCAGGGTTGATCGACGTGGCGATGGCAAAGTTCTCGTCAAGCGGCGAGCGAAACGCAAACAGGTACACCAGGACCGCTACACTGAGCAGAAGCGGCAGAAATCTACGCAGGAAGTGAAGTGCGCGGCGCATCCGACAACGGTTGTAGCGGGGACCCGCAAGGGGGCAATGAGTAAGCCCGGCTTGGCTTAGACACCACGCCGGGCGCGTGCGCTACTTCATGACGGCTTTGTACTCAGCGACTGCGCGTGCCTGCTTGCCCTGCTTCTTCAGAAGCTCGTCGATACCGCGCAGGAGTGTGCTGTCTTCCTGGTAATCCTGGGTGAACTCGGCGCCGCGGTCGTCCTGCACGCGGGCGCGCAGGCGATAGCGCAGTTCGCGCCGTACATCGTCGGCCGCCAGCGGGGTATCGAGGCTACTGTAGAAATCATCCCAGCCGGGCCAGCGGGTAGAATCCTTGGCGTCAAAGGACGCCAGCTTCATCATCGCAGCCTTCTTTTCGCCGATGTAGTGCTCATCAAGGTACTCCTCAAGCTTGCCGCTCTTGCGCAACTTGTCCAGCGCGTACACCTGCCAACCCTCCAGGAGGTCCGGCCGCGTATAGATGTGCGGGGTCAACCCGCCCTCGCCACGCACGCGGGAAATGCCGATGCCGCTGGGAAGCAGGTAGCTGAACACCGTGCACTTCAACACGCGCGTGTTGCCGCTGTCGTCAACCGGAAAGAAGCTCTGGCCAAGGTCTTTGCCAAAGCTGGGCCGCCCAAGCAGCACCGCGCGCTGGTTGTCCTTTAGCGCGCCTGCCAGCATCTCAGAGCCTGACGCACTTTCGCCGTCAATGAGCACGGCGATGGGAAGGTCGTTGAAGTCGCCGCCGTTGCTCAGGTAGGGGTCCTGCTGGCCCTTCCACACGCCGAAGCGGCCCCACAACGTGGCGATCTTCGCGCCTTTGGGCAGGAACATGTCCGCGATGTTCAGCACCGTTTCAAGCGAGCCGCCACCGTTGCCGCGCAGGTCGAGCACCAGGTACTTCATGCCCTGGCGGCGCAGGTTGATCAGCGCCTCGTGCATTTCTTCGTCGCTGTTGCCGCCGAAGCGTGTCAGGCGGATGTACCCGACTTCGCCCGGAAGCATTTCCTCCAGCGCCGTGTCAACCTGCACCATGCGGCGTTTGATCTCGAAAACCAGCTCTTTGTCCACACCGCGGCGCTTCACGTAGATGACGGCGGTGCTGTTTTCCGGCCCGCGCACGTGCTTGACGCCTTCCTCAAGCGTCAGCTTCGTCAGGTCGATGCGCTGGCCTTCGGGGCCATTGACGCCGATCAGCTTGTCGCCTGTGCGCACGCCCGCGGCAAAGGCCGGGCCTTCGTAGATCGGCTGATCGATGGTGATCAATCCGTCCGCGCCCTGGCTGACGTGCGCGCCGATGCCCACATAGCTGCCCTGCTGGTCGCGATTCATTTCATCGATTTCGGCGCGCGTCATGTAGGCGCCGTAGCGATCGGTGGCGCGAGCCATGGCGCGGCAGGCGCTGTCCACAAGCTCGGCGGCGTTCAGCGGGAAGTCTTTCTCGCGGTACACGATATGGTCATCCACGTAGTGCTTGCGGACCTCGCGGATTGCCACTTCGATCAGTCGCTCGCGCGACCCGCCCTTGCCTGACTTGAGTTCATCGATCGACTTGTCGATGTTGCCGATTTCGACACCCAGACGGGCAACACGGGCGACTTCGCCAGACTCGCGTGCCAGCGCAGCCACGCGTTGCCGTACTTCAGCGGCGTGTCCGCGCTCGGACAGCACCAGCGCCGCGCGGCCCATCAAGTCGTGATCGCCGGCAGAAAGAAACTCGCGCAACTGCTCCAGCGCAAGCTGGTCGCCGGTGGTGGCCAGCAGGGCCTCGCACAGCGCAACGCGCGCGCCC
>CAZZBH010000004.1:0-65758 GCA_964652605.1 uncultured Planctomycetaceae bacterium | reverse complement strand
AGCTTCAGCCAGCCCGCCGCCAACCTGGAGGATTCTTCCCAGCGCATGCGCAGGCGCTCAATCAGCTCTTCGTCGTCCGGTGCCTCGCGCGCCAGCAGCGTGGCGGCAGGCTCGACAATACTTGCGTCTTCACTTTCCAACAGGCGCGCCAGCGTGTCATGCGCCAGCTCTGCCCTGCCCCGGGCGATCACAAGCTGCGCACATACAAGCCGCACATGGGCATGGTCGCTTTCCAGCGATTCTTCGAACAGGCCGATCAGCGCGTCGCCGCCTTCGGCGTCGGCCAGGCCGCGCAGGGCAAAGGCGTAGTCCCAGGCGCGCTCGGGCCTTTGTTCGACGCGCTTGAGCAGCTGCTCGGCGCGTTGTTTGAGAGTTGGGTCCTGGGCTACCAGCGGCGCAGCCGCCAGAAACAGGATGGCGAGCAAGGCAGAGAATCGCACGCAGGCTCCTTGAACGGCTCCGGAGGGTCTGACACACACCCCTCATCATAACAAAGGGGCGCGCGAGGCACCCCCTGTCATTCTACGGTCGCATGCCCGAAAACCGGTGGCTATTCGCCGCCGGCATTGCCCTTGGGGGCGCCTTCCGCGGCAACGGACTTCCAGACGACGGTGTCGCCCTCGGTGGGCGGGCGTGTCGGCTGCTGGTCTATGGTCTGGCACCCCAGTGATTCAATGGGCAGCTGCGGGTTGTCGCTGCTGTGATACAGGTTGACAACCTTGGCGCGGCAAAGCGGCTGGTTGCGCGCATCCAGCACAATGACCTCGGTGCCGACGGGCGGGATGCGGCCGGTCTTGACCTTGACGATCATCAAGCTCTGGCCGGTGCTGCGCGTCAGCGTAATTTTGTCGATTGATCCGGTGAAGTCGTAATCGGTCGAAGGAACCTTGGAAGGCTCGCGCTCAAGCGTGCCGGAACCGCGCACCTGCTCAACCAGTGCCTGGTACTTCTCGTCCAGCGAGCTGTAGTCGCTGCGGGCGCGGTCACGCTCGGCTTCGGCCTCGATCAGCTTGGTCTTGAGCTCGCGGTACATCGGGTGGCGGCTGATGTCTTCGCCTTGCAGGCCGACCAGGTCCTGCTTTGCCTTGGCCAATGCCTGCTCGACGATTGCGAGCTGCGCCTTCAAGCCCTCAATCTCGGTCACGGCTGCTGCGTGTGCCTTCTGCTCGGCCTGAAGCTCAAACTCTTTGGTGAAGACTTCCTTGTGCAGCTTCAGGGCCTCGTTGGGATCAACCGCCTTGACTTTGCTTTCGAGCGATTCAAGCATCGCCTTGAGGCTGGCGAGGCCCGCTTCCATGTTGCCGATTTTCTGGATGCGTGAGTCAAGCTCGTCGATCTTCTGGCGGTTGGCGTTCTGGCTTTCCTTGATGGCCTGGCTGATCTTGTCTAGTTGCGCGGTCATGTCGTCGCGCATCGCTGTCAGGCGGCGATCTGAGCTGCCGGTTTCACCCTGTGACTGATTCATCAGCCACGTTTTGAAAGCGTCATCGCTGCTGGGCTGCTGCTTCTCGATCGCGTCAAGCCTGCGCATCAACTCATCGTTGTTCGGCTGACAAGCCGCAAGCAGGCACAAAGCCGGGACGGCAAGAATCGTCCAACGCATCTTCTACTCCCAGAGGGGTCGCTCGAACTGCCTGCAAAGAAGGGGCATTCCGAACCACAGATTGTGGCAGGGAAGGAAAACGGGGTCAACCACGGGTTATATCCGCGTGTGGCGGAAGTGCAAGGTTATCGGACGCTCGGTAGTGTCTCAGTATGCTCCGGGAGCGGAGTCAAAACTGCGCAACGCAGAGTCGCGGAGACGCGGAGCACAGCCGCAGAGAACAACCATCCAGCTCATGCCAGTTCGTCGAAGCCTTGGCGCCCGAGAGATTCCCAACACCCGGAATGCGGGCGCTTCGGCGGTTTTTCAGCCCGTATCCGCAAAGCTCGGCTGGTTAGTTGTGTCAGCCGGCGTGTCGGACTGGCTTTCTCAGCGTCTCTGCGCCTCGGCGGTTTGCCGTTTGGTTTTTCAATGACACTGTTGCCTGCATACAGAGGCACTACCGGGCGCTATGCGACAGGGTGGCTCTGCCCTCGATACGCAGCCGCCAGATCGCCAAGAACCGCTGTTCCCTAGCTCGCTTGGCGGCTGCCGCTTTGGTCAGCGGACTACGCGCTGGAACTCAAACTTGTGGATGGTCTTGCCCTCTCGGCGGAAGCGGACCTCCCAGTTGGTGACCCCCTCGGGCGCCTGCTCGCCGATTGCCCGGAATGTCTGCTCGAAATCGGCGCTCGCATTGAACACGGCTTCCATCTGCACGGCGTAGTCCTCGTGGTCGGTCGCCAGACATACTTTGCCGCCGTCCTTGATTGCCTGCGCGGCCGCCTGCGCAAACGGCGGCTGGATAAGCCGGCGCTTGTGGTGTCTGGCCTTGGGCCACGGGTCGGGGAAGTAGATGTGCATTGCAGTGATGGAGCATTCCGCCAGCGTATGGTGCACGACGTGAGCCGCGTCGTCGCGCAGCATCCTCAGGTTGGCCAGGTTGCGCCTTGCCGCGCGCTCTGCGACCAGGCGGTAGTAGCGGCTTGCCCACTCCACGCCGACGAAGTTGACGCCGGGGTAAGCCTGCGCCTGCTGGATCAGGAAGCGCCCCTTGCCGACGCCAAGTTCAAGCTCGACGGAGTTCGCGTTGCCGAACACAGCGGCGAAATCGTAGTGGCGATCCTGTGTAAGCGGGATCTGCTCAAGAACAACCGGTGCGATGTCGGCAGCAGCCATCAGGGCATTTCAGCAAACTCGCCGTGCGCCGTAAGGCGGCGAGGCGCAATCAACGAAAACACCCGGCCGCGGGGCCGGGTGCGTTATCGGTAGCATCCGGCATTACCCGTCGGCGCCGATGGCCTGCACGGGGCACTGGGCCGCGGCATCCTCGCACTGCGATTTTTCCTCGTCGCTGTCGGGCTGCTTGTACACAAGGTCGTGGGTGCCGTCTTCGGACTCACGAAAGTTGTTGGGTGCCAACTGCGGGCACAGCCCGCAGAAGATGCAGCTCTTGTCCACGTACCACGGACCCGGCACGTTGTCTTCCCACTTTTCACTCGGATCTGGCATCGATACTCCCGGTCAATGTCTGCGCGCTTGGCATCCTGCACGTTGATCTTAGATGCTGACGATATGAAATCTACCGTCGGCGGGCGGTGCGGAGGATACTAAGGTACAAGCAACTAGCCAGTGTACGCATCGGCGCGTGTGTTTGCCATTTCGGACCAGCATGGTCGAATAAAGGCCGCAGATGGGCCGTTCTACCCCCGGAGGAAGCCAATGGTACGTGAAATCAAGATCAACGACCTCAAATCCGCGCTCGACGACGGCAAGGTTGACGGACTTTACGACAACCGCGGCCCGGGAAGCTACGGGGCCCGGCACATCGAGGGCGCCACGCTGCTGTCTGTGCCGGATGCCGCGCAGGGCAAGGGCCTTCCGGCGGACAAGCAGGCCATGCTGGTATTCTACTGAGCAGGCTATTCGTGAGACGCGTCCACCAAGGCGGCCCGTGCGGTCGCCGAACTTGGCTACAAAAACATCTGGGACTACCGCGGCGGCATCGCGGAATGGGCCGAAGCCGGATTGCCGGTCGGCGGCACCTCAACGGGCTAGAACAGAGGCTGGGTTCCCCGGCAGCAACGGCGTTGAAGGTCGGGGAAAAGGTCGAAAGTCGATGGTTGAACAACCGCTTCGACTCGCAACCACTGCCGACTGCCCACATTACCAGTCAAGCTGCAGCAGAATGCTGATCTCGTGCTGGTGGTAGGCAAGCGTCCTGGCATTGCTTCGCCGCTGGTTCCACTGGTAGCGAAAGCCGGTGCTGACATGTTCCACCGGGCTTCCCAGCATTTCGACCGCAAGCTGCCGGCCATCTTCCTCGAGTTGCGGAATTGACCCGGCAAAGATTGTGCCGGCTGCGAACGGCTCTGTCAGGGCGGTCAGGTGCCGATAGTCCCGGCGCCAGAATTCCCACGACAACTTTCCTCGTACCGGTGCGAACTCAAGGCCCACTCCGGCAGCCCATCCCCACTGGTCGTAGTCGAGCGCGCCCTGATCCTCAGGGTCCATGCTGAGTTGGCGGCGGAAGTGAAGCCGGTTCTCCAGCGTGACAGGTCCGATGTCAGCGGACATGCGCGTCCCCAGCTCAAGGCGCTGGAAGTCGAGATAGTTGTCAGTGACCTCGCCGCTAAGGGTCAGTGTCGCGTCGTAATGGAACTGCGTGTGCTCAAACCAGACGTAGGGCCCGAACGCCAGACCGGCCACAGGCTCGGCGGCCACCCACAAAGATCCGCCGGCGCGGGTGTGATCCATGCTGCCCGCGCCGATGCCCTGCGCGGGCTCGAATGCGGGCAAGGCGCGCAAGTCCCAGCTTCGGCCCTTTGTGCGCTCGGACAGGTTATTGGCGGCAATCCAGGCACGGGTTTGCAGTCGAAACGGCATCAGGGACAGGTCAAACCAGGCCCGTGCGTCGTACCACGCGCGGCGGGTGCCTTCCTGCCGCGTGATGGGGCCAAAGATTTCATACACGTGTCTCTTCTCTACGTTAGCGCCAAGGTCCAGCCCGCCGAAGATCGTGTCACCGGCTTGCCCGGCGGCCCAGCCCACGCGCGCGCCGGCAAACCAGGTGCTGGTGCCGGGATGCTGCGTTGGCCAGCGGCCATACACTTCGCCGAGCACAAACAGGCGGCTCAAGGGCAGTTCCAGCCCATACCCGGCGCGCAGGCGCTGCTGCAAGAAGTAGCTTGCCTGCTCGTCGTCCGCGGACAGGCGCACGTTGCTGTCGTAACCGAATGCGCCCTCGGCATGAATCTGCAGATCCTGGGGAACCAGCGGGGCAGAAGAATAGGGCTGGGCGTGCAGGCATCCGACGCAAAGCGCCAGCGAAACGAACCAGATTCGCATGGGTCGATTTCCGCAAGGGTTCACGCCGAGGCTTTGGATTATTGCGTCTCCTCGCAAAGTTGCAACCAGATTTGCCGTACAACCGCGCCCGCCACTGGAATCTGCCGCGGAAAGCCGATGTTGGTATGCTACGCCGGCGGGAGATTCCATGGCCACAACACAGACCAAAGACGGCAAACCAAGGCTCACCCAGCTATCTCACGGCGCCGGGTGAGGCTGCAAACTTTCAGCCAGCGACCTCGGGCAGGTCCTGCAAGGTTTGCCGAAGGTTACCGACCCCCGCGTGCTTGTCGGGCACGAGTGGGCCGATGATGCCTGCGTGTACCAATTGAACGACGAACAGGCCGTCGTGCAGACACTGGATTTCTTCACGCCGATCGTGGACGACCCGTACCTGTTCGGCCAGATCGCCGCCGCCAATGCCATCTCCGACATCTACGCCATGGGCGCCAAGCCGATCTTCGCACTGAACATCGTGGGCTTCCCCTTGGCGCAGCTTGGACATGACGTGCTGGCGACCATTCTCAAGGGGGGCGCGGACAAGGCGGGCGAAGCCGGCATCTTTGTCGTCGGCGGGCACTCGATCGACGATGCCGAGCCGAAGTACGGCATGTGCGTCACCGGCGTCGTGCACCCGAAGAAGATCATGTCCAACAGCGGCGCCAAGGCGGGCGATAAGCTTGTGCTTACCAAGCCGCTGGGTGTAGGCGTGCTGACGACCGCCGTGAAACGCGAACTACGCACAGAAGCGCAGATTGAGCCGGCTATCCAGTCCATGGCCGCGATCAATCGGCCGGGCGGCGAAGCCATTCATGAAGTCGGCGCCAGTGCCGCCACGGACATCACCGGGTATGGCCTTGCGGGCCACTTGCACGAGGTGGCCCACGCGAGCGGCGTGAGCATGAAGCTGCACTTCGATGCACTGCCAGTTCTGCCGGAAGTCATGGAATTGCTGAAGCAGGGCTGCTTCCCCGGCGGCACGAAGAAGAACTGGCTGTACTTCAGGCAGTGGATCGATTTCGCCGAGGGGCTGACGCACGAAGAACAGTTGCTGGTGTGCGACGCGCAGACCAGCGGCGGCATGGTCATCAGCGTGCCATCCGACAAGTGCGATGCCCTGGTCGCCAGTCTGAAGCAACACAACGCACTGGCAGCTTCGGTGATCGGTGAAGTCACTGCCGGCAGTGCCGGCCGCATCACGGTCACGCGCTGATCAGCGCTTGACTGCAAACTCATGGCCGCCCAACTGCGCCAAGCCGATTTCATATTCCAGCAGCGCGAGATGCAGCGAACTCGCCAACGTGCGGGCGGTTTCGCGGCCGGAAAACGGTGTGCTGCCCAGAATTGCGGCGCTGCGGGCGATGTCGTCGAGCATTGTACGTACTTCCTGCATGACCTGGATCGCGCCGGCGGCTTTGCGTGCAGAGAGTGGCTGAACGTTGTCTTCGCGAGTTGTGCTCATGGGGTCCCTTTCGTGGCGCGTTCGGGGCTCGTGGTGATGGGGGCACTGATCCGGCACCTGCCGGCACCAGCCCCGTCCGCGCGTCAACGGTACACCGTGGATGCGACACGAATTCGGGCGCAGATGCTCATCGGGGGGTCCGTCGCTGCCCGCGGCCCCCTGAATGCAGGCGTTTGCGCACTTTTTCGGAATTCTTCGGGCGACGCAAATTTCCGGAAGGCGCGGGCAGGGCGGACTGTTCCATAGCTGCCGGCAGGGTGCACGATCATTGTATCGCCGCCCGACTCGTGCACTCTGCCCGGCGCTTGCAACCCCTGCGCGTTATAATCCCGCCATGCCAAACGAACGCGCACAACGGCCTGACCGCAAGACATTGCAACTGGCAAAGCAGGTGCAGCGCGCGCTGACCTTTGCGTTGCCCGAGACTGGCCACGAACTGCTGCTGACCGCCTACGTGGACGACGTGAAACCGGCGCCCAACGCAAGCCACCTGCTGGTCAGCGTGCACGGCGACGGCGACCCGATGGCAACGCTGGCGGCGCTGCACGAGCATGCGGGGCGCCTTCGCAGCGCCGCGGCGGAGGCGATTTCGCGCCGCAAGGCTCCGGAGCTGGCGTTTCAGATCGTTTAGACTTCAGGGGTTCGCCTGCCTGAATCCGCGCAATTCACGGTTGCAGGGCCTGCTCTGCAGCGCGGAGTAATGCCTCCCGTTGTGTGCGGGAATCCACGAGGTGCCGCTGCCAGTCGCCTTGAACCTTCAGGTCAGCGAACAAACCCGCCGGGTCTTCGTGAAAATGCAGAAAGGCCGAAGCCCCACGATAAAACGCCCCGCGCTTGCGCTCGCGCAGGCCGGGCAGCTCGCGCAGCCGCTTGAGCAGCGGCTCCAGGTCGTCCAGTGCGGCTTGCTGTGCGTGGCGCAATGCGGCTAGCTCACGTTGAGTTCAAGCTTGGCGGCTTCCGACATCATGGATTTGTCCCACTGCGGGCTCCAGACCAGCTCGACCTTCGCCCGGGTCACTCCCGGCAGGTTGGCGATTTTCTGCTCGACCTCGCCGGGTAGCGTGCCCGCCACCGGGCAAGCGGGGGAAGTCAGGGTCATGCGCACATGAACCTCGCCGTTTAGGCCGACGCTGACGTTGTACACCAAGCCGAGCTCATAGATGTTCACCGGAATCTCGGGGTCAAAGATCGTCCGCATCTCGGCGATGACGGCCTCTTTGACTTCCTTGGCTTCTGCCATCGTCAGGTCGCGGGGATTGCCCGAATCGTCCTTGGGCAGCTTGGCACGGTCGGGTTCGCCTTCTGACGGCTTGCCTGTCACCCCGTCGCTTGCGCTCCCGCCTTCGCCAGGGCTATGTCGGGCCGGCCCGTCTTTCGTTGCCTGGCCGGGTGCGCCTCTTGTGCTGAGGGACTGGTCGATTTCCATGGGCGGCTCTACCGGCTTGACCTTGCTGGGGTCAGCCAGTTTTGCCGCGCCTTCGGGGTGTGGTTCGGATTTGCCGGGCTCTGGCGTCATGGTCTCCTAGCTGAACAATTCCTGGACCTTGCGGATTCCAGCCGCCAGCGCATCTGCTTCCTGCCTGGTGTTATAGAACGCGAAGCTTGCGCGCACGGTGGCCGGCACCTTGAAGAAGTCCATCACCGGCTCGGCGCAGTGCTGGCCGACGCGCACGGCGATGCCCTGCTGGTCAAGGATCATGCCCGCGTCTGCGGCGTGGATGCCGTCAAGCACGAAGCTGATCACGCCGGCTTTGTTCGCGCTGGTGCCGATGATGCGCAGCCCCTTGATTTCAAGCAGCCTGGCGGTCGCGTAATCCAGCAACTCGTGCTCATAGCCTTCAATGGCGGCGACGCCGATACTCATCAGGTACTCAAGCGCGGTGCCGAAGGCGATGGTGTCGGCAATGCTGGGCGTGCCCGCTTCAAACTTGTGGGGGATGATGTTGTATTCGGTTTTCTCGAAGCTTACGGACTTGATCATCTCGCCGCCGCCCTGCCACGGGGGCATCTGTTCAAGCAGCTCGGCCCGTCCCCACAGCGCGCCGATACCGCTGGGGCCATAGGCCTTGTGCGCGCTGAATGCGTAGAAATCTACACCCAGCGCGCGAACGTCAATCGGCGTGTGCGGTGCCGCCTGCGCGCCATCGACCAGCACCAGCGCGCCGGCCTTTTTTGCGGCGATGGTCATTTCGCGCACCGGGTTGATGGTGCCCAGGGCGTTGGAAATGTGCGCGCAAGCCACCAGCCTGGTGCGGCTGCTGATGCGCTTTTCAAACTCTTCAAAGATCAGCGTGCCGGTTTCGTCCATCGGGGCGACGACGAGCCTGGCGCCTGTCTGCTGGCACAGCATCTGCCACGGCACGATGTTGGAGTGGTGCTCCATGGCGGTGATCAGAATCTCGTCGCCCGCGGAGACGTTGGCGCGGCCCCAGGACTGTGCGACCAGGTTGACGGCTTCCGTTGTGCCGCGCAGGAAGATGACCTCACGGTCTTCGGGTGCGTTAAGAAAGCGCTGCACGCTGCGTCGAGCGCGCTCAAATTTTTCTGTGGCTCCTGCCGACAGCTCATGCGCCGCGCGGTGCACGTTGGCGTACTCGTGCTCATAGACGTTGCGCAAGGTGTCGATCACGCAGCTGGGCTTTTGTGCGCTGGCGGCGTTGTCCAGATAGACAAGCGGCTTGCCATGCACTTCACGCGCCAGGATAGGAAAATCCGCGCGAATCTTCTGGATGTCGAGTTCTTTCACTTGCGGCATGGTATTGAACACGGAGTAACGGAGACAAGGAGGACTGCAATCGCCACTCTGGAACTCCGTAACTCCGTTTTCTAGTCCTCAAGCAATCCCTGGAAGCGTTGGCGCATGAGTTCTTCCAGATGCTCTCTTACCGGGCCTACCTTGATGTGCTCGATGACGTCGTTGGCGAAGGCGAACGTCAGCACGTTGCGGGCCTGGTCGTAGCTCAAACCCCGGCTTCGCAGAAAGAACATGGCTTCGGCGTCCAGTTGGCCGCTGGTGGCGCCGTGGCTGCACTTTACTTCGTCGCAGTAGATCTCGAGCTGCGGCTTGGTATCGACCCTGGCATCGTCGGACAGCAACAGGTTGTTGTTCTGCTGCGTCGCGTCGGTGCCGACGGCGCCCGGCCTGACGATGACCTTGCCACTGAACGCGCTGCGCGAGTTGTCGTCCACGACGCTGCGGTAAAGCTGCCGGCTGGCGCAGCGCGGCCGCACGTGATCGACGACGATGTGGTTGTCAAAGTGCTCGGTCTTCCGGCCCAGGACCAGGCCGTTGAGGGTGCAATCTGCACCCTCGCCAGTCAGCATCACGTTCACGTCGCTGCGGGCAAGTTTGGCGCCAAGGCTGATGCTGAAACCGACGTAGGTCGAGTCGCGGTCCTGCCGCACTTCATTCCAGCCGATGTGCGAAGTCTTGTCCGTTTCGCGCAGCAGCCGGATGTGGCGCACGTGCGCGTTCTGGTGCAGCGCGATTTCGGAGACGCCATTGACGAACCGCCCGCTGTCGGCTGCATTGAGCCCGACAAAACTTTCGATTAGCCGAAGCTCAGCGCCCTCGCCGGCGAGCAGCAGCGTGCGCGGTGCCGTGAGTTGCGGCGCGGTCGATACGTAAAGTACGTGGATGGGGGTATCAAACGCGACACTCTGCCCAGCGCGAATGTAGGCGCCGTCAGTGAACAGTGCCGTGTTCAACGCCGTGAAGGGCTGTGCATGGTGATCGGCGTAGCGCGCGAGCTTGCCCGGCAGGCCTTCGTCGCTGTCTAGCACCTGGGACAACGGCTTGACCAGCAAGCCGGCCGGCGACTGCGGCAGTTTGCTCAGCCCGGCATTGAAGAAGCCGTTGACAAAGACAAGCCGCACGTCATCGGCGCCGTCAATCAGGAAGTCTGCGATGTCCGCGGCATTGAGTGGCGCCGGTGCAGCTGGCGCAAATTCCTCTGCCAGAAGCGGCTTGAGGTTGGTGTAGCGCCACTCCTCATGTCGAATGCCAGGCACTCCGAGTTCGATGAAGCTGTCGGTTGCGTCCTTGCGCAACTCGGTCAGCCATGCGGGCTCGGGCGCCTCAGGCCTGAAAGCGTGAAGAGCTGCCTGGAGTGAGTTTTCGATTTGTGTGGTCATGGATGGTTGGTTCGGTCTGTGCGCTTGCCCGCTTGACAACGTCTGCTTGGCAGACCGCTTCGCGTTCAGATGGACCGTCAGACGGTTTGTTCTATCCAGGCGTAGCCCTTCTCCTCGAGCGCCAGTGCCAGCTCCGGGCCTCCGCTCTTGACTATCTTTCCTTCGAGCAGCACGTGCACCTGATCCGGCTTGATGTGGTTCAGCAGCCGCTGGTAGTGCGTGACCAGCAGGAATGAACGCTTCGGGTCACGCAGGCTGTTGACACCGTCGGCTACCGTCTTGAGAGCGTCAATATCCAGGCCGCTGTCGGTTTCGTCCAGCACAGCCAGCGCGGGCTCGAAAACGGCAAGCTGCAGAATCTCGTTGCGTTTCTTTTCGCCGCCGGAGAAGCCTTCGTTCACGCTGCGGTTGAGCAGCGCGGAGTCCATATCCACCAGCTTGGCTTTCTCCTTGATCAGCGCGAGAAACTCGGCGCCGCTGACTTCGGCTTCGCCGCGGGACTTGCGTTGAGCGTTGAGTGCCGCGCGCAGGAAGTACATGTTGGTCACGCCCGGCACTTCGACCGGGTACTGAAACGCAAGGAAGATGCCCGCTCTGGCGCGGTCCTCCGGCTCGTCTTCCAGGATGCTGCGGCCCTTGAACAGAATGTCGCCACCGGTGACGGCGTAGTCGGGGTGGCCGGCGATTGCCTTGGTCAGCGTGCTTTTGCCGGAGCCGTTGGTGCCCATGATGGCGTGCACTTCGCCGGCGTTCACGGTCAGGTTGATCCCGTGCAGGATCTCGGTGCCGCCAATGGCCACATGCAAGTCTCGTATCTCAAGCATCGTCATCTCTCTGAACTGCTTTTGAACCACAGAGGCACAGAGACACGGAGAAGACAACTACGGGCAAAACTCTGTGTCTCTGTGCCTCAGTGGTGAACTAACCAACTGCGCCTTCGAGTTTGAGCCCGAGCAGCTTCTGGGCCTCCACCGCGAATTCCATGGGCAGCTCGCTCAGCACGTCTTTGCAGAAGCCGTTTACGATCATGCTGACCGCGTCCTCTTCGCTCAGGCCGCGCTGGCGCAGGAAAAAGATCTGCTCATCGCTGATTTTGCTGGTGCTGGCTTCGTGCTCAATCACCGCGCTGCTGTTCTGGCTCTCGATGTACGGAAAGGTGTGCGCGCCGCAGTTGCCGCCCAGCAGCAGGCTGTCGCACGCGCTGTAGTTGCGCGCCCCGTGCGCACCCTTGAGAATCTTGACCTGCCCGCGATAGCTCTGGTCGCCGTGGCCCGCGCTGATGCCTTTGCTGATGATCGTGCTTGTCGTGTTCTTGCCGATGTGGATCATCTTCGTGCCGGTGTCGGCCATCTGCCGGTCGCGGGTGACTGCCACGCTGTAGAACTCGCCGACACTGTTGTCGCCCTTGAGGATCACGCTTGGGTACTTCCAGGTGATCGCGCTGCCGGTTTCGACCTGCGTCCACGACACCTTTGCGTTTTCTTCGGCACGGCCGCGCTTGGTGACGAAGTTGTACACGCCGCCCTTGCCGTCCTTATCGCCGGGGTACCAATTCTGGACGGTGCTGTACTTGATCTGCGCGCCCTTCAGCGCCACCAGCTCAACCACCGCAGCGTGCAACTGGTTCTCGTCGCGTGCCGGGGCGGTGCACCCTTCCAGGTAGCTGACGTATGCGCCCTCATCGGCGATGAGCAGTGTGCGCTCAAACTGCCCGGTGCCCGCGCTGTTGATGCGGAAGTAGGTGCTGAGCTCCATCGGGCAACGCACCCCCGGCGGGATGTAGCAGAAGCTGCCATCGGAAAACACCGCGCTGTTCAGCGTCGCGAAGTAGTTGTCGGTGTAGGGGACAACGCTGCCCAGGTACTTCTGCACCAGCTCAGGGTGATCCTGCACGGCTTCGCTGAAGCTGCAGAAGATAATGCCCTGCTTGCTCAACTCTTCGCGGAATGTCGTCTTGACGCTGACGCTGTCAAACACCGCGTCCACAGCCACGCCGGTAAGCCGCTTCTCCTCGTCCAGGCTCATGCCGAGCTTCTCGAACGTCTCCAGCAGCTCGGGATCGACCTCGTCCAGGCTTTCAAGCGTGGGCTTCTTCTTCGGGGCGGAGTAGTAGCTGACGGCCTGGTAGTCAATCTTGGGGTACTTGGGCTTCTGCCAGTCGGGCTCAGTCATGCCAAGCCAGTGGCGGTATGCCTTCAGGCGCCACTCGAGAAGCCACTCCGGCTCGTTCTTCTTGGCTGAGAGGGCGCGGACGATGTCCGCATTCAGCCCCGGCGGAAGCTGATCGACTTCAACGTTGCTGGTCCAGCCGTGCTTGTATTCCTGGACGGCAAGCGCCTCGATAGTCTCTTTGCTCATGATGTTGACCTGCTGCCTTGACTGCGTAAGTCCAAAATACAGGGCTTGTTAGGTCCTACAAGGTATAAGTGGACCAAACTGGTCCTTT
Source organism: uncultured Planctomycetaceae bacterium (assembly GCA_964652605.1). Taxonomy (GTDB): domain Bacteria; phylum Planctomycetota; class UBA8742; order UBA2392; family UBA2392; genus JADJRK01. Next base: position 52,786 of record CAZZBH010000004.1, on the reverse strand, counting down.
ATTCCCGTGCCGCCACCGTGATAGTAGAAGCACCTGAACGTTCCAGTGGGGGCGAATGAAGATCTACCTCGACAACTGCGCGCTCGGCCGCCCGGAAGACGAGCAGAAGGGATTGGTTAAGAAGCAGTCCGAGGCGGTCCTGGACATCCTCGAAGGCGTGCGCCAGGGCCGGTGGCAGTTGATGCGATCCTCGCTGCACGACGAGGAGGCGAGCAGCTTCACCTTCACCGATCCTGTGCGCCGTTCGAGAGTGTTCCAACGGCTTGATCTTGCGTCACATGCTGCGTGGGATACCGCGGAAGTCCTGGAACTGTATCATGAGTTCAGGAAGGCGCCGCGCGGTCGAGCGCCGCTGCTGAAGCCGAAAGACGGCATGCACTTGGCGACTGCCGCGATGGCCGGCGCTGCCGTGTTCGTCACGGTTGACCGCAAGTTGTACCTTTGGGCCAGGGCCCATCGAGCATTGTTGCGGGGCATGGCTGTGGGGCATGGCTGTAATGAAGCCAGGCGAATTTCTTGCGAGGTTCAGAGATGCCCAAGTCACGCCAGAAGAAGAGTAAGCCGGTCGTGCCGGCGATTGGCAAAGGGGATTACACGAAGATTCGTGAACAGTGGAACCCCACCGAGGAGGAGTTGATAGCACGCCTCAAGGAGCGCTCGCGCCAGATGAAGAAGCAGCGCCGCAAGGCGTCGTAGCCATGTCCGTAGCCGAACGCCAGAAACAGATCATTGACGAGTTCAAGGCGCTTCCCGACTGGGAGGACCGCTACCGCCGCATCATTGAGTACGGCCGCGAACTTCCTGCCATGAATGCTGCCCACCAGACCGACAAGAACAAGGTCAAGGGCTGCCAGAGCACCGTGTGGCTTCACGCCGCCGTAGAAAACGGCCACGTACGCTACGAGGGCGACAGCGACGCGATGATCGTGCGCGGCTTGATCGCCTTGCTCATCAAGGCGTACAACGAAGCGCCGCCCGCTGAAATCGTCGCCACGCCACCTGACTTCATCAACGAAACGGGTCTCGGCACACACCTCAGCCAGACGCGCGCCAACGGCCTCGCTGCCATGGTCAAGCAGATGAAGATGTACGCGGCTGTGTTCCAAGCGATGCAGAAGCAGGGCTAGGTCGCCGGCTTCAGTGTGCCCGGCTTGCGCAGCATCTTTTCGATCTCGCTGATGTGGTCTTCCTCTGCGCGGATCATGTCGCGGGCGTACTCTTCAAGCCGCACGTCCTTGCCTTCCACCAGCGCCAGCAGGTCGCGGTAGAGCGCCACGCCGTTCTGCTCGTGCTCAATGCTCTCGCGCAGGATGTCGTCGATGTTGTGCTGCTCGGTCTCCAGCAGCTTGCCGATCTTGAGGCTTGGGTGCCCGCCGAGGGCCGTGACGTACTCGCCGGCTTGGTGGGCATGGTTGAGCGACTCCGTGGCCACTCCGCGGAACCATGCAATGATCGGGATTCGCGCGTGCCCGAAGATCATCAGCGAGTAGTGCGTGTAGCGCACCACACCCGCCAGCTCAAGCTCCATCACCTGGTTCAGCGTCTCAATCACCTTCTTCTTGTCCATGCCATCCTCCAGCCGCGATGCTGGCATCCAACGCGATGCCGTCAAGGCGAATCACCAGGGCTGTCACATTCTGTAGTGGCATCGGCCTCTGGCCGATGGAGTATCATCGCCGTCCCGGCGATGCCGCTTCATCAGCGTCTCCGCCTTGCCAGCGCAAGTGTGCCTATGAAGAAAACAAGAGCCGCAAGCGCCAGTGCGCGGTTGGCGGGCGATGATCCACCCCTGCCCCGTTGCGCCATGGATACACTGCACGAGCCGCTGCCTGTGTCCGGTGGCGGCTTGGGTTTGATGCTGATCTCGTAGTCTTGCTGTTCTTTGGTGAAGTTGTCGGCGGCTTGCACGGTGAACGTGTACTCGCCGTCCGTGCCTGGCGTGCCGGTGATTTGGCCCGTCGCGCTCAGGCTCAAGCCGGACGGCAGGTCTCCTGACAGCAGGCTGAACACCAGCGTGCCCGTGCCCGTTGCTTGCAGGGCCAGGCTGTAGTCCTGCGCCACGCGGCCCGCGGGCAGCGGGTTGGGTGTGTGCAGCGCCACCGGCGGCGGCGTGGTGACGGTGATGCTGACTTCGCAAGTCATCACAAAGCCGGTGCCCGCGTCGGCAAACTCAATCACCCAGGTGTAGATGCCGGGCGGGTTGGTGTTTTCAATGAACCCGCTCCAAGCCAGTGTAAGCGGGTGGCTTGGCGCGGGGATGGCGGGCGCGGCGACTCCGGCCAGCGCGGCGGATGCGGTGATGGAAGAGACGGTGATGTCTTCGGCTTCGGGATCGGAAAGTTGAATCGCCACGTCAGCCAGCGCGTCGCCGTGATCCAGAGTAATGGAAAACGGCCCGCCGGAAGGGCCAACCAGCGCCGAGGAAGCCGGCAAGCCGGCACGAGCACCAAAGTTCTGAAGCTCATGCGCCCCGGCATCAAAGCCGGAACCGTAGGGGCGAGGATTCCCAAACACATCCAAAGCCGGCCCACCAGAGGGAATCAAGTCAACAGCCGGAGAATCAGGCCGAAGCCGCAAATCCTCCGAGCCGGGAGCAACACTGACAAGCAGCGGATCAGTGTTCAGCCCATTAGGATCAAGCACAGCCGCCTGCCAAGACGCCCAATTCGGCGCCATGCTGGCAATGACGGCCTGATCCAGCACGTGAATAACGTTGTAGTCGGCGAAGGCCGGCAGACCGTTGCTGCTGACTGCGGGAACCTGTGAAGAGTTCTCGAACACAATAATGTTGCCGATGAGCTCACTCAGAACGTGGGTCTCGCCGCGATAGTAGATAGGCAAATAGGGCCCCGTACCCTGCAAATGAACGATCGTATTGTGTCGTACTACGCAGTTTGCGCCCGCGCTGTAGATTGAGACCACGCCGAACGTTCCGAGACCGCCTGCCCCGCCATGGCAATCCCAAATCACATTGTTCTCAAATGTCACATTGCTTACTACAGTGGAGAAAGCAACAACCGCGATTGCAGACGTCCGCGAAATCCCATGGAACTTGCAGCGCGAGACACGGATCTGGTCGCCGACAAGTGGTGAATACACTGCCCAATGAACTCCAAAATCACCTCCTGTAAACTCAATCCCCTGAATCGTGGTGTAGCTTACGTCGTGAAATGCCATGGCCCCCTTGGTGTTCGTTGGAGTAGTATCGTGGCTCACTGCACCTCCACCGAGGATTTGCGGGGACTCACCGAGTGCTGCGCTAATGCTCAGGGTGTTTGCTGGACCAAGTCCTGCGACTGGTCGCAAAACTGCAGTAGGCCATTGGCCGTCGAGACCCAGCAGGTAAGACTCCTTTGACAGAAACGGACCGCCGTCGTCGTAAATTCTCAGCACCACGGGCGCGTTGACGCCGTACTCCTCTAAGTCATTGAAGAAATCGCCGATGTCAGCGTAATCAAACGCGCCGCCCGGATTCCCGTTCGCGCACGTGTATGTGCCGCCCAGCGCCTGTGCACTAGCCGGGACTGCGGACATGGCGCATGTGGCAAGCATTGCGGCGAAGATGAGCCGATACCACATGTGGCCCTCACTGTGCCTCAGACAATTCGATGCAGTCTACACGAAAGGGACCGAGAGCACAGCTCTCGGTCCCTTTCACTTGGTTTACGGCCAAATGATCAGACCTGTTGTAACAGCTTGGTGATTGGTTGCGGTGACCAGCACAGGCGTCGATGCGGGCGGCCCTTCCGCTCTCCCATTGCCAGCCATGCCCAAGCCAACCCCGGCTGCGCTTCCGGATATGGCGATAGTTCGGGACCCGGAGACATTTCCCCAAGCTTCGGCGCAACCGTCGCTTGATCCTCCGGGCGTGCTTGTTGGATCCACGCCATCTCCGCCCTGTGCGGTTGCAGTCCCGTTGGCGCAGTTTACTTCCGCGAAGGAGTCGCCACCGCTGATGCCCTCGCCGGCGTACGCTGCGGCACTACCACTCCCCGTGGTGGTTGCTGCACTAACTGCTTCTGCATCGCCTCCAATGCTTGTAGGCACGTAAGATGTTGGGCTGGCATGACCGCCAACCGCCAGTGCGTGCGTCAGTGCTTCCGCAACAGCACGTCCTGCTCTAGCATCCACAGACTGCCCACCGAATGCCGCGGCTTCACCACCAACGCTTCGTGCCGTTGCGTCTCCGCCCCTGCCTGATCCGCTGCCATTACCTCCGTAGCACTCACAGAAACCCGCACAGGTATGAGGCGAGAGTGGCACAACTGCATCGCCACCAAGTCCGGCATTCCCAGCCCCATCGCCTCCTTGGAGGTGCACAGACCCGCAGTTCGTAATGATCTCTGCGAATCCACCATGTCCATTTCCTCCAGCGTGACCGCCGTACGCTGCTGCATGACCGAGCGCCCCCACGGAAGCATTACCCCCATTGGAACCTGCAGAGTTTCCTCCTGTAGCTTTCGCATTGGTGTTGCTTTGATACGCTATCGCAAGACTTGATCCGCCCTCGCCATTGCTCGAATGGCCGCCTTGCGCGTCCGGGACGGACGCGGCACTCCATTGGCGGGACGCCAATGCCACGTCACGAATGTGATCGCGCCGGGGGATTCAATTTCACCTGGTTCCCCGTCCCGGTTGTCTGCCCCGAATGTGCGTGGCTGCCAGGGCGGCGGCCGCCAGTAGCAATGCCAGTATGCTGGTCCTCCAAGGTTGGACAGCAACAGCGACGCAACCGGTGTCGGGGCCGGGACCGGCTGGCTTCGCGATTCGCAGGGTGTAGGCCTGCATAGCCGTCGTGTAGTCGTCGGCGGCTTGCACGGTGAACGAATATTCGCCGGTCTTTGCCGGATTGCCGAAAATCGCTCCGGTTGTGCCCATGCTCAGCCCGGGCGGCAGCGCTCCGCTTTGCAGCGTGAACGTGACGGTGCCGCTGGCGTCCTCGGTCTGGATGCTGGCGAAGTACGTCTTACCCCGAGTGCCTTCCGGCAGTACAGCCGTGGTGATGCGGATCGGGTTGGGGTGCGGATCAATCAGCACGTCAAAGGCTTGCAGCACAGTGGTGAAGTTGTCGGCGGCTTGCACCGTGAAGTTGTACGCGCCCGGCTGTGTCGGCGTGCCGGTGATTTCGCCGGTTGCCGCCAGGTTCAAGCCGGGGGGCAGCGTGCCGGAGTGCAAGGTGAACGCGGGTGTGCCGGTTGCGTTGGCAAACTGGATGGCTGCGGAGTAGGGCGTTCCGACTTCGCCGGCTGCAAGGGGGCCGTGGGTGGTGATCGACAAGGGGGGAATGGTGATACTGACGATGCATGATCGCGGGTAATTGCTGCCCGCGTCGGTGAACTCCACCGTCCAGGTGTGAGTGCCGGGAGCGCTGGATGGGCCAAGTGCGCCGGTCCACGCAAGTACAACGGGATGGCCGGGGGCCGGTAAGGCGGGGGCGTTGACGCCGTGCAACCCGGGAGTGCCCCAGGTAATGCCTGTGACTGAGATGGCATCGCTTTCAAGGTCAGTCAGTTCGATGGTGACGCCGGAGAGTGTCGAGCCTGGCGCAAGCGTAGTCTCAAATGGCCCGCCGGAAGGCCCGGCCAGTGACGAGCCTGCGGCAAGGGACGCCTCAGCCGGATAGTTGTTGAATTCGTGCGCACCGGCGTCGTAGCCCGAGCCCCAGGGGCGGGGGTTGCCGAGAACGTCGTCGGTGAGACTGCTGGAAGGAATCAAGTCGCGCGCTGGCGAGTTGGGCAAAAGGCGCAGGTCTTCGGCGCCGGGAGTAACACTCATAAGCTGCGGATCGGCGTTTACTCCGTTGGCGTCAAGACCCCAACTTTGCCAGAGTGCCCAATCTGTTGTCCCCCACGACATCTTGGCTTGTCCGCCCATATAGACGACGTTCCGGTCCGCATGGAGCGGTTTGACTGCATTGAAAACCTGTCTGGAATTGACGTGGTCGATGTAAACTATGTTTCCGCTGAAATCCGCGACTGGATCCCCTCTAAAATTGAATGCATCCCAGCCCGTGCCAGTCGTGCTGATGTGAACAATGGTGTTGTTGCGAACGATCCAGTTGGTTCCTGTCCAAAGCGAGCACACGACACCCCAGCCCGCTATCCCGAGAGCCTTGGGACCGACGCAGTTCCAGAACATGTTGTTCTCAATCGTGACGCTGTGGGGGTGCGATGGAATTGCGGGATCCCCGACAATTCCCACCGCCACAGGGCCTGTGAGGTCATATATCTTGCAACGAGCGATGCGAATGTTGCCTCGGCCGTCCAAGTTGTACAGAAAGACGCCAAAGTCTCCGCCGGTGAACTCTAGGCCCTCGATTGTAATGTGTCCGATATTGGCAAAGAACATCCCGCCCATGACGTTCAGACTCACTGCCGGATCCACGCCATTGGCGCCGCCGCCCGAGATTACAGGGCTCTCGCCGACAGCTGCACGAAGCGTAAGAGTGTGTGATGAGTTAAGACCAAGCACAGGGCGAGCAATCGGGTTCAAGCCATCGCCATCAAACCCCAACTTGTAGGAATCGTTGGATGCGAAGTGTCCCCCGTCGTCGTACACATCGAGCGTAACTGAAGCACTTATACCGTACTCCTCAAGGTCGTCGAAAAAGTCGCCAATGTCACCGTAGTCATAGGCGTTGCTCGGGTTCCCATTCGCGCACGTGTACGTACCCGCCAGCGCCTGAGCGCCTGCGCAAGCAGCGCCAACTATACAGGTCAATTGAATCAGTACTGTCAGAATCACACGGTTCATGTCTAACCTCCGCCCACTTGCACGATACGGACAAGTGGCAGAGGGGGCAGATGCAAGTGCACCTGCCCCCTGATCGCCTACGGCCAGTTCACCACTCCCGAATCGCCGCCCACATGCCCAACGGGTCCGAAATTAAGTGTGGTCGGTCCCGGGCCGATTGCGTTGGCGTCACCACCGTTCCCAAGCCCCGGTCCCGCGGCATCGCCGGCATGCGCATGAGACGATGAACCGGACACTCCAGTTGCCGAGGCATCACCGCCGGTAGAGCCTCCCGGAGTGCTTGACGGGTCAATACCATGGCCACCAAGCGCGTGAGCGAATCCGCCGGATGACAATACCGTTGCGTGTGCAATGCCACCCGTGTTCCCTTCGCCGCCGCGTGCCTCCGCCACGAATGAGCCAGCCGTGGTCGTATTGCTGGTTGCATTTGCAGTGCCTCCAAATCGGTTGTTCGCACCAGTGGGATTCGCGTCCCCACCTGTCGCGAACGCGTTCTCAAAGGCCGTCGCCGTGGCATTGCCGCCATTGGCGTCGTCAGCGCTGCCTCCCAATGCCGTCGCGTCGCCCGTTGCGCTGCGTGCGTGCGCGCTGCCGCCTGCCCCTGAGCCTGATCCGTTCCCGCCGTAGCACTCACAGTCGCCCGTGCAAACGAGTGTTTGCGTGTACGGGAAGATGACGGGCGACGGCCACGGCCATCCGGCGTTGCCGCCCGCGCCGATCCCGGCCCCGTTGCCCGCGCCATTGCCGCCTTAGAGACGCAAAGACCCGACGACGCCGATCACGTTGACCCAACTCGTGTCAACGAGGGCATGTCCCCCGTTGCCTTCGGTTGCGGGAGCGCCGCCGATGCCGTGGGCGTGGCCGGCTGCACCGACCGCCGCGTGCCCCCCGTTGCCCTCGTCCGTGGCACCGCCTGTGCCTGTCGCGTTGCCGGCCAGCGACAGCGAGCGGGCATTCCCGCCGTTGCCGTCCACGGCGCCACCGCCTGCGGCGAACGCGTTGCCATTGGTCGCCAAGGCGCCTGCCGCACCGCCGTTGCCAATAACCGCGGAGCTTCCGCCGTAGGCCCACGCGCTGCTGCCCGCCGTCGCGAAGGCGGCCCCGCCATGGCTGTTCACCGAATTGCCACCAACCGAATAGGCGTTGCCGACGTCGCCCAGGGTTTCCCCGATGCCGCCAACGCCGTTGGTGCTGTCGCCGCCGTAAGCTATCGCGAAATCACCGTTGCCGAACTCACTGCGCGCAAACGCGTAGCCGCCCGCCCCGTTGAATGACGTGCCTCCAAAGGCCTCAGCGAGGTCAGGTTGCGCCTGGCCAATGCACCTGGCGCTGGCGAGTCCGCCGTCTCCGGCCCCGAACGCCTCTCCGCCTTCGGCCGTCGCCCTTCCGAGGCTGAGGGCCTCCGCCAGCCCGCCGTCACCTCCCCCCGAGGTACCGCCCACACTGTGCGCGTGGCCGGTGCCGTTCGACCAGGTGGTGTCGGTGTAGGCTGCGCCCCCGTTGCCGCTGTCTGTCGCGTTGCCGCCCGTTGCGGTGGCATCGCCGTGAAACGAATTCGCGCGAGCTTCGCCACCGTCCGATACATCACCGCCCTGACCGCCCGCTGCCACCGCATCGACGCTACTGGTCGCCCTGGCCAAGCCGCCGGGGCCTAATGGGCTGTCACCGCCTACGGCCTGCGCCGCTCCGCCGGCAGGGGTCACTGTTCCCGCTATGATCGCGGCGCCTCCGGATCCGCTACCCCCGGCGTTTCCGCCAAATGCCTTGCATGCGCCGCCGCAAGTGGGAACGGTGGCGTCGCCGCCGTCGCCCGGCGTGGCAGGATCGGTCACTGAACCTCCGATTGCCACTGCCGTCGGGTCGGGGCTGGTTGGGTCGGTTGACGCTGTCGCGTCGCCGCCATCTCCGTCCAGCGAGTATCCGCCGTAGGCCTCTGCGTCGCCACCTGCCGCAATCGCCTCGGCGGCACCGCCGTTGCCGGCGCCGTTGCCGTCTCCGGCCACGGCGTACGCGCTGGAGTTGCTGCCCGTCGTTTCGGCGGTTACGTCTTCGCCGTCACTGCCGGCCCCGAAAAAGATGCCGTCCATCCCCACTACCAGCAGGATGCGGTCGTCGTTCGCCTCGGTGTACGACCCCAGACTGACCGTGACCTCAACCGGGCCGATCGAGCCGGTTACGGTGACGGTAGCGATTGAGCCTTGTGTCCAGTTCAAGCCCTGGGGTGGTGCGGCCATGCAATCGTCCCTGACATCCCGGGCCGCCACCCGCGCGATGCCATTCAACGGAACCAAAGTCGGCGGGGATGAAGCGACCACGTCAAAGTGGCTAAGAATGATGGATTGAAGCGTTGCCTGCGCGGACGCCGCCTGCGCCGCCAGCAACAATGCTCCTGCAAGAATCAGTGGGTAAAGTTTCTTCATGACAGTTCTCTCCATTTTAGTCGCTTGGGGGGTGCCTGCAACGGTAGATGTCGCGAAAGGCGAAATTGCGTGCGGGAATTCCGGAGAAAACTGCCATCACATTCAGCGGAGCGTGTCTGGTACCCGGCTTGCGCGGGCTAGCCAGCGGCGCAGGAAGGCGGGGGCGGCTTCGACTTTCTGCCGGTCCGCCGGCGGCATCGGCGCGCTGCTTTTCGTGCACCAGAACAGCTTGGGCCCCGGCAGCGCGCCGATCTCGCCAAGCAGCGCTGACCCCGCCTTGGCCGCATAGGTAGTGTCCAGCGGAGGCGCGTGAAGCCGGCTGAACCGCTCTGCCGCCGCAAGACCGTCGCGGGTTACGCGTGCATAACCCCAGCCGAAGTAGCGGGTGTGCAGGCGCAGCAGGCGCGGGTCTGGCTCAACCTTCGGGCCGCCTCGTTGCTCCATGTCACCCGCTGTTGCACGCGCCAGTGAAAGAATGCGGAAGCTTGCCGTCACCGGCCACGGCGTCACGCGCACGGCATGCACCAGCGGCAGCTCCCACGGCCACATGCCAAGTTTTCGCGCCAGCGCCAGCCCGACCAGCAGCCCCGCGGTCGTGCACGTGCTGCCCACAGCCAGCACAATGTGCGCAGGCGGCGGCATCAGTCCGACTTGCACTTGTTGCGCGACCTCCAGCGCTGCACTGACGTGCCCGAGCGCGCCAAGCGGCACCGCGCCGCCGGGCACGATCAGGTAGTCGCGTGGATGAGCGCGGCGGCGCTGAAGCCAGTGCAGCGGAAACGTGGCAATGCTGCGCAGGCAGCGCACGTCGTCGCCGTGTGACAACGCGACAAGAAGATTCTCGGCCCCCGTCGGTGTGGCGCGCTGCGGAAACAGCACCGCGCCGCTGTGCAGGCCCAGGCGGCGGGCATGCAGGATGCACGCGACCGCCTGGTTGCTGCCGTACGCGCCAAGCGTCCAGACCGATCGCGCGTCGCGCTGCATTGCGTCGCCCAGCAGCGTCTCCAGCGTCCGCAGCTTGTTGCCGCCGTAGATTACCGATGATGCGTCTTCGCGCTTCAGCCAGGTGTCGTTTGTGCCGGGCAGCGCTTCCACGGATGTCGGGTAATCGCCCAACGCCACGTGCGGCACCACCAGTTGCGGCAGCGCGCGTTGCAGCGCGAATGGGTTGGTGTCACTCACTTCTGCATCATGCCACGAGTCGGCTATTCAAGCGCGTGCCAGTTGACGTAGCCGATCTGCATTTCGTCCCAGGTTTGCTCGCCGAACCGAACCGCCTTAGTTGGGTCGGGGTTGGCGGGGTTCTTGTCGCTGTTGTCGAACCAGCCGGTGGCGACGATCTTGGTGCCTTTGGGAAGGTCAATCGGCTCGCGCAGGATGTACAGCAACTGCCAGTTGAAGTCATAGCGCGGGACGTCAAGCAGTGTCTGCTCTGTACCGTCCGGGAACTGTGCGACATAGCGGTAGGCCTTGCCGCGCACGTGCATGTGCGGCATCAGCGAAAGCAGGCGCATCTTCTTGGGTAGCGTGAACATGGCCTTCACTTCATGGTTGTCCGCGCCTGGCGGAATCTCGAAGAAAGGGTTGGCAATGCCGCGCGTTTCTACTTCGATCTTCGGTTTTTCCTTGCAGAAGGTCATGCCGATGCGTGTGCGGTCTTCGGCCTCGACACCGTTGGTCACGTAGTGAATCTGGAAATGCATGCGTGCGCCCTTGGGCAGGAACTTGCCCATGCCCGGCGGGAACACCACGTGGCCCATACCCGGCACCTGTCCCATGAAATAGCCGCGCAGGCCGTCATGGTCGCGAGGCTGCTCCGCGGCGCGTGGGTGATCCTTGGGATACTCGAGAAACACCAGCACGTGGTGGACGTTCTGTGGCGCTGTGGGGCGGATTTCCATCGCCTGCACCCACTTGTCTTCTTCGAAGTTCGTTGTGAGCGAAACGCGCACGTAGTCGATCTTGCCCTGCTTCTTGATCTTCACCTTGGCCGGGATTTCCAGCACCACTTCGGGCTTGTCAATCTTCCAGCCGTCGGCCCAATTGCGCGGCAGCGGTGCATCCTTGGCGTCGCCCTCGGGGCATCCGCTGTCGATCCAGGCAATGAAGTCTTCGCGGTCGGCGTCGCTGAGGCTGGCGTCGTTGGACCAGTCGCCGTGCGCTGGGTTGGCAAACCAGGGCGGCATCAATCGCTGCCGCACCTGGCGCTTGATCATGGCGCTGTTGCCCTTGACGTCCCTGTACGTCGTCAGCTCGAACGGGCCGTTTTCGCCGTCGCGGTGGCAGGATTCGCAGTTGTTCTGCACGATGCGGCTGATGCGGTTGTGCCAGGTGATGTCGCCGCTGGGCTTGGCAGGCTCAAGCTCAAGCTCGCACCCGGGTGCCCAGGTCGCCGGCGTGAACACTTCGTTGCCAGCAAGCAGTGCGTCCAGCGCGTCCCGCAGATAGGTGACGCGCGGCTGGTCAAGACTGTAGCCGAAACCGTACTGGTCACTGACCGCGCCGCGGTAGCGCAGAGTGCGCGCGCCATCCAGCACAAAGCAGTCGCCGGTGGTGTCGGCCTTCAGCGCGCGCGCCATGGTGGCTTTGATATCGCGCGCATAGCGGGCGGTGAACCCGTAGCGCTCAACGGCTTGGCGGCAGTCCTCCAGCGATTCGTGCTCCATCGGGTTGAGCAATAGAAACTCGACGCCCCTGTCTTTGTACGCCGCGTGAATGTCATTGAGTGAGGGAGCAAAGCGCTTGCAGATCGGGCAGCTTGCATTGGTAATCGCAACCACCAGCAGCTTGCCCTTGTAGTCGGCAAGGGTGCCGGCTTTGCCTGTGATATCCATGAACTTGACGTCGTCGATCAACTGGCCGACGCGCCACTCACGTGGGTCAATTGGCCGCGGCGCCTGCCGGATTTCTTCCAGCTCGGTCTCAGCTTCCTGGGACCAGCTGACTCCAGCCCAGCCTGCAAACCCCATCCCCGTCAATAACAACAGTGTCAATGCAAGTCGCATGCTCTGCCTCCGGCCCGTCCATGTAGTGCCTCTAGTACGATCATGCTAACGGCACAAAGCAGCATTTGAAGCGTGGCCTTTCGAACGACGACCTGCGTGCCGCTCACCCAAAGCGCGCGGCGGTTACTCGTGGCGTGCGACGGCCCCTTGCGGGTTGCGGGCTTTCCTCTATCTGTATGGCCCCTGCGGCACGGCCCGCGCGCGTCCGGGACGGCTGCGCGACGGGGAGCAGCGCGTCGCAAGAAAGCTTGCCATGTCCTCGCCTGAAGATGCTTCAAGGGAACGTCTGCAAAAACTGCTCGCGCGCGCCGGCTACGGCTCGCGCCGCGCCTGCGAAGAACTGATCGTCGAAGGCCGCGTCACTGTCAACGACCAGACCGTCAGCGTGCTGGGAGTGCGCGCTGACCCGATGCGCGACGTCATCACCGTGGACGGCGAGCGACTGCGGATGCCCAAAGCCGCGTACTGGATCCTGAACAAGCGCGACGGACAGGCCTTTACGGACGTGGACAGCGAAGAGGCATTTCGCGAGCTGATACCCGGCGACAACGGCCGGCTGTTCAGTGTCGGCAGGCTGGACAAGCACTCGCGCGGCCTGATGTTGATTACCAACGATGGCCGCGTGGCAAATCTGCTGACGCACCCGCGCTACAAGGTGCCGCGAGTTTATCGCGTGGTGGTAGAACACAGCCTTGGCAAACCGGCAGTGCCGAACATTGAGCGCGCCCTGTACTACGCATTCAACGGCGGGCGCTTTGAGCCGCTGCGCGTGACCAGCAAGTCGGCGGGCAAATCGGAGGCACTGTTGACGGTGTACGCGGGACTGCCGGTGTCGTTGCGCGATATCTTTCTGAAATACGGTCACTCGCTGAAATCAATCACGCGCGAGCGCATCGGTTGCGTTGAGCTTTCGGACCTTCCGCTGGGCGCGGTGCGCAAGCTGCGCGGCGACGAAGTGCGGGTGCTGCTGAGCTACGCCGAAGATGCCGAAGCGGGCAAGCTTGAGTACGAGAACGAGCCTGTAAACCCAGCCAGTTTCCGCCGCGACGACAGGGAAACCGGGTTCAAGCGAAAGAAAATCGGCGCCCGCACGACCAGTAGGGGTGGACAGAAACAGACATCGGCAAGGGTGCACGCCAAGCGTGCGGGGGGCCCCAAACGTCCTGGTCGTGGCGGCCCAAAGGGGCCACGTGCGCCAAGGTCGCCCCGCGGCGGCAACCCGCGCAGCCGGCGTTGATTCCAGGAGATTCTCATGACAAGAATGTTGGCTGCACTGGTGATGGTGCTGGCTGCGGGTGCGGTTGCCGCGCAGGATTCACGCGCAGATCAACTGCGCGCCCTGCACGCACAGTACGCAAGCAAGGTCGCGGTGCTGACCTGGAACTCGCGCACGAACGTGATGGGCCAGCAACTCGACACCGAACAATCCACGACCGCTGTGCTGGTTGGCGAACGCGGCTTGGCGCTGCTGAGCGGCCAGCCCTTTGCCGCAAGCCCAGCGGGCATGCTGGGTCGCGGCGCCGCGCCGGTGCTTGAGAACTTCAAGCTGCACGCGGGGGCTGAGCATGAAGCAGCCGAGGCGCTGGCCGACGGCGCAAACAACCTGCGATGGTACACCGCCAAAGGCAGTGCGAACGGAGTTGCGTTCAGCGCCGATGCCGCAGTGCCTGCACTGGGCGAAGAGGTGGTCATCATCGGCGCGCACGACGCGACGCTGAACTTCGCCCGCTTCTTTCGAACTGCGCGCATCAACGCCGTGGTTGAAGAAGGAAAGTACTACGGCCTGGATGGCTCGATCAATGACTGCCTCGGCGCGCTTGTGATAACGATGCAGGGTACGCCTATCGGCGTGGTGGGGCAGAAGCCCGGCAAGGGCGACGAAGCTGCCGGCGGCATCGGCCGCATGATCGGCGGGCTTAGTGACCCGGCCCGCATGATGGGCAACCGCGTGCTGTTCACGCCCGCCGTCTTCCGTGAGTCGATGCAGAAGGCGCTGGCCGGGATGCCCGCCGCGACGGAAGCCGAAGCGTTCAGCGGCAGCGTCGCCGGTGCCACGCGCCGCGAAGCCACGAAAGACATCTTCGTGCTGATCGACGTGAAAAGCGGCCCCGTGCCGGCAATCGGCGAAAAGGTGGCTGTGCGCAATGCCGCGGGCGAAGTCGTGTGCGAGCTGGCGATTTCGCGCCACTATGAGGACAACGGCGCGATCACACAGATCGGCGGCGCGGTCGGTGACGCCGAAAGCAAGCTGGCGCTGCAGCCGGGAATGGCGGTGACCGTTCCGCCGCCTGCGCCGTGGCGCGGCTTTCGCGGCGTTGAGCGCCTGCTGAAGATGGACAAAGATCTGCTGCAAAGCGGCTACGGCGGCAAAGCCGATGCCGGCTTTCGGCTAAGCCAGCGCCCGCAGGAGGGCAGCCCGGCAGACAAAGCCGGCCTGAAAAACGGCGATGTGATCATCCAGGTCGGCGACAAGGTTGTTACGGCCGAGATGGATCTGACGGCATTTCTGAAACTGCTCGGCGAGCAAAAGGGTGAAATCAAGCTGACCATTCTGCGCCGCGGCGGAGAGCAGACGGAAGTCATGGTGCCGTAGAGCAGCGAAGCGGCCTTGGCATCTGGCCGATGCCACTTCTGAATGACACAGGGCCCGACGAACTGTCGGGCCCTGTGCTTTGCACATGTTTGCCGCCTACGCAGAGGCCAGCAGATGCTGGCGACGACGGCCTGCGTGTCGGGGGCGGCCGGCGAACACCGGGCGCTTGCCCTTCTTGGGCGGCAGTTTGCCTTTGGCGTGCTGCTCAGCCGCGTACTCGTGGTGGTACGGGTGGTCCGTGACCGCCTCGATTTTCTCGCCTGTGAACTTCTGGATCTCGCCCAGCTTGTCCAGCTCATCGATCGAGCAAAAGGTAAACGCGATGCCGGCTGCGCCCGCGCGTGCGGTGCGGCCGATGCGGTGCACGTGGTTTTCAGGCACGTCCACAAGGTCATAGTTGATGACGTGGGTGATGCCGTCCACGTCGATGCCGCGCGCCATGATGTCGGTTGCAACAAGCACCTCGATGTCACCCTTGGCGAACTGGCTCAGCGTGCGTTGCCGCGCACCCTGGGACTTGTTCGAGTGAATCGCAGACGCGCCGACACCCTGCCGGTTGAGCTGCTTGACGATGCGATCCGCGCGGTGCTTCGTGCGGGCGAATACCAGCACGCTTTGCGCCGTCGGGTCTTGAAGCAGCCGCGACAGAAGCGCGGTCTTGTTGCCCTGATCGACGAACATCACGCGCTGCTCAATGCGCCTCTCTGCCTTGGGCAGGGTTGCGACTTCGACGCGGGTCGGCTCGCGCAGCATGCTGTTCGCAAGCTCGGTGACCGCCTTGGGCATGGTGGCTGAGAAGAACAGCGTCTGCCGCTGCCTGGGCACGCGCGCGACAATGCGCTTGACGTCGGGCGCAAAGCCCATGTCCAGCATGCGGTCGGCTTCGTCCAGTACCAGCACCTCGACGGCGTCGAGAGTGACGTGGCGCTGCTGCATCAGGTCAAGCAGGCGACCGGGTGTTGCGACCAGCACATCCACGCCGCGGCGCAAGGCCTTGACCTGGTTGCCCTGTCCCACGCCGCCAAGAACGACGGCGGTGTGAACCCGCATGTGGCGCGAGTATGCGCGCAGGCTTGCATCCACCTGCAAAGCCAGCTCGCGAGTTGGTGTGACGATCAATGCGCGCGGAGCGCCGGGCGTCGCCTTGCGCCCGCCTGCCGCGTGCATCTTCTGGATGATGGGCAGGGTAAAGGCAGCAGTCTTGCCGGTGCCCGTCGGGGCGATGGCAAGGACGTCCCGGCCCGAGAGGGCATGCGGGAGTGCGGATTGCTGCACGGGGGTAGGTTGCGTGTAGCCCTCTTCCGTGAGGGCACGCAGGATTCGCCTGTCGATAGACAGGTCTTCAAAACTAACGGTCATTCAATTGACTTTCATTGCCCGTGATCGACGGCGGCAATGTTCTCGTTGGCATGCGCCGAATGTGTTCGGAGCCGAGAGCTGACGCAGAAGGTCAACGGTGGGAACTTTCGCAGCCCGAACAATGGGCCGCACAAACTGTCGCCATCATAACGATCCACAGTGCCAACGATAGTCCCGGATAACACAGCAACGTCCGATAACACGGGTTGGGGGCGCGGAACGCCGCTACAACGTTAGCCCACGCCACGGGCGTGGGTATGTGACGCCAAGGGACCGCCATTCCACGACGAACAGCACGCGGTTGGCGTGCGGAGGGTGGGGGGCGTATGTGGGATGTCAGGCCGGCGTGTGCCCCGGCGGGCTGCCCGCTCCGCGCGTGGCGGAACGGGCGGGCTCAGGCGGCTTGGCGCAGGCAGGCACCTCCGGGGCCTGCCTTGCGGCGTGGGGCTGTGTCACGACGAACTTGGCGAAGTGCTGCGTAGTCAGGAATGATTCGCAGCGCAGCCGACACGGCTGTGATCCGATCTGTCGAACCGCCTGCGGTGAGCGTGGTCGAACCGCCTGCGGTGAGCTGCGTCGAACCGCCTGCGGTGAGCTGCGTCGAACCACCTGTGGTGAGCTGCGTCGAACCACCTGTGGTGAGCTGCGTCGAACCACAATTACCAATGACCAATGGCCGATGACCAATGGTTACGGGCGTTGCTGGTTGTAGCGGCGTTGGTTCGTGCGGTTTGCTGGTGACTGGCTTGCCGGCGATTGGCTTGCTCGCGACCGGCTTGCTGGTGACGGGCTTGCTGGTGGCTGTTGTTGGGATGTTCTCTTTGCTGCCGACTTCTACTGAACTTGCTGAATCCCTTCTCGCAATGCGGCTTGCGATGCTCTTGAGTCGCTTCAGCTGCTGCGTTGCCCCCAGGTGGGCGCGCGATGTTTGTTCAGGCTGCCTGGGCTTGGCGGGAGAACGTTGCGCGGTGTGTTCGTGCGTTCTGCTTCGCCCTTGTTTGCGGCGGGCGGGCTCAGCGTCGGGGTCGATGCCCAGGCGATACTGGCGGTAGGCTTCGTACATCTGCCGCGTGTCGAGGCCCATCAGCTCGGCGTCGTTGATGAACGGAGAATAGATTCCAAGGCGCAGGTTGGCATACAGGCGCACCAGGATCGCCTGCATGCGCAGCGCCTCGGTGTACAGCGCCAGCAGCCGCTGGTGGCGCTCAGCGCGCGGATATGCGTCCGCCATTGCCTTGCAATAGCTGATTTGAAGCTCAAGCGACTCGGTGTCGAATTGAGACTCGATTTCTCGGATGGCTTCGGCGGGTGATTGCATGGCGCACTCCTGTTCACGCAAGCAAGCTGTCGGTGGCAACAGACTTGCCCTCAGACACAGGAACGGGCGGATACAATTCAGCCAATTGGCTGACAGCCCGGGCAGTAATGCCCGGACCAAACCCCAATCCCCAAGCCAACTTACACCGCGCAAGTTTTTTCAGTTTCTCGCCGGCAATTCGCGCGGCAGGCCAGTGTCGTTCGGAAAGACACGAAGCGCGAGTTGACTGCAGGTCGCCTGCCTTCCCGTCGCTTGCGCTGCGGGCTCCTGTCTTCTGCCTACATGTGCACGGGGTTGGCGGGCAACTGCGCGACGGATAATCTCAGTCCGTGCCGCGTGGTTTGCGCGGCGGGGGTTGCCGGACTGACGGGTGTCTCGCACAGCCGCTTCGCCTGAGACTGCCATCTTTCATGACATCCGAGAAGCGACACACCGGGCGCCACAAACCCGCCGTTGCCCCGTCCGCCAAGCCGTTTCCGCTTGCGGTGGCTTTGCGCGGCGTGTTGCGCGAGGGTTATTCGCTGCAACTCCTGCGCGGCGACGTGATGGCCGGGCTGGTGGTCGGCATTGTCGCGCTGCCGCTGTCGATGGCGCTGGCAATTGCGTCAGGGGTTCCGCCGCAGCACGGGTTGTACACCGCGATCATTGCCGGCGGGTTGATTGCCGTGACCGGCGGGTCGCGCCTCAACGTCAGCGGCCCGACTGCGGCCTTCGTCGTGCTGCTCGCGCCGGTTTCAGCCAGGTATGGCGTGGGCGGACTTGCGCTGGCTTCGCTGATGGCGGGCGTGTTGTTGACGATCATGGGGTTTGCGCGGCTTGGCAAGCTGATCCAGTTTGTGCCGTACCCGGTGACGACCGGCTTTACCGCCGGCATAGCCGTGGTGATCGCAACGTTGCAGGTGAAGGATTTTCTGGGTCTGGACGCACCTGCCGCCGAGCATTACTGGGAGCGCGTAGCCGCTCTAGCCCAAGCCATGCCGACGGTGGGGTGGGCCGACGCAGGCGTTGGCGCGCTGACACTGGCGGTGCTGATCCTTTGGCCGCGCGTGACGCGTCGCGTCCCGGGGCCGTTGGTGGCGATTGTGATAGGCGCACTGGCGGCTTGGGCGCTGGCCGAATTTGCCGGGCAGACGGTGGCCACGATTGCCAGCCGCTTCAGCTACGTGCAGGACGGCGTCACGCGCGCAGGCATACCGCCGATGCCGCCGCTGCCGGTGTTGCCATGGAGCCTGCCCGGCGCGAACGGCGCGCCGCTTGGCTTGAGCTGGAGCCTGCTGACCGACCTGATGGGGCCCGCGATGGCGATTGCTGCGCTGGGCGCAATTGAAAGCCTGCTGGCGGCGGTGGTCGCCGATGGCATGGCGGGAACGCGCCATGACCCGGACGCCGAGCTTGTCGGGCAGGGCCTGGGCAACCTTGCTGCGCCGTTTTTCGGCGGTTTCGCGGCGACGGGGGCGATTGCGCGCACGGCGACCAACTTCCGCGCCGGTGGGCGCACACCGGTAGCCGCGGTGGTGCACGCGCTGTTTGTGCTGGCTGCGGTGCTGCTGTTGGCGCCGGTGCTGGGTTATCTGCCGATGGCGAGCATGGCCGCGTTGCTGCTAGTTGTCGCGTGGAACATGAGCGACGCGCGGCACTTCCTGCACATGCTGCGGGTTGCGCCGCGTAGCGACGTGGCGGTGCTGTTGACGTGCTTTTCGCTCACGATCATTTTCGACATGGTGGTCGCGGTGGGCGTGGGGGTGGTGCTGGCGGCGCTGTTGTTCATGCGCCGTATGGCCGAGATCAGCGGCGCGCGCGTAGTAGGCAACGGTGACGGTGTCGCGCGGATTGAGCTGCCGCCGGGGGTGGTGCTTTACGAGATTGCGGGGCCGCTGTTCTTCGGCGCGGCGGACAAAGCCATCGGCGCGATAGCGACCGCGGGCAACACGCAAGTGCTGATGCTGGACATGCACGCCGTGCCGGTGATGGATGCGACCGGGCTGGTCGCGCTGGAAAGCCTGCTGAAGAAGCTGGACGGCGCGGGCACACTGGTGCAGATCATCGGCCTGCAAGCTCAGCCGCGAAGCGTAATGCAGAAAGCCGGAATTGAGGAGCGCCCGGGCAAGCTGACGTTCCACGAAACGCTCGAAAGCGCGCTACCCATCGCGAGGCTTGTACCCTGAGCCCGGTTACTCTTCCTCGGGCTTGCGGCGTTTCTGGCTTCTGGGGCGTTTGGTTTGTTCTTTGGGCAGGGGTACGTTCAGGCCTACTATGGCCGCGTTGATGTTCTCGCGCACGTCTTCGGTGAGCTTGATTTTCAGTGCCTTGCGGGCTTCTTCCGGGATGTCGCGCAGGTCCTTTTCATTCAGTTTGGGCAGCAACACCAGCTTCAGGCCGCTGCGATAGGCCGCCAGCACCTTTTCCTTGATGCCGCCGACGGCCAGCACCTTTCCGCGCAGCGTGACTTCGCCCGTCATCGCTATGTCGCCGCGTACTGGCTTGCCGGTGAACAGGCTGACCAACGCCGTGGTGATGCTTACGCCGGCACTTGGCCCGTCCTTGGGCACGGCGCCTTCGGGAAAGTGCACGTGTACGTCGTACTTGGTGAAGTCTTCGACATCGACTTTCAGCGCCGCGGCGTTGCTGCGCACCCACGACAACGCGGTGGTCACGCTTTCTTTCATCACGTCGCCCAGGCTGCCGGTGACGTGGATGCCGCCCTTGCCCTTGTAGCGCGTGCTTTCGATCAGCAGCGTGTCGCCGCCCATGCTGGTCCAGGCCAAGCCGTTGACAATGCCGACCTCCGGCTTGCGCGTGGGGCCTTCCGGCAACCACAGCCTTGGCCCAAGATACTCGGCGACGTCCTCGGCCTTTACGCTTACGGGCTCATCCTGTGCCATCTCCTCGCCGGCTACTTTGGTGGCGATTTTTCGGCAGATGGCCGCGATGCGCCGCTCAAAGTTGCGCAGGCCGGCTTCGCGTGTGTACCCGCGCACAATCTCGCGGATCGTTGCCTTGTGGATACGTACTTTGCCTTTCTTGAGGACCGCCTGCTCGATCTGGCGCGGGATAATGTAGGTCTGCGCGATCTGCTCTTTTTCTTCCAATGTGTAGCCGGCCAGGCGGATGACTTCCATGCGGTCGCGCAGCGGGCCGGGAATGGTGTCGAGCATGTTGGCTGTGCAGATGAACAGCGTCTTGCTCAGGTCGTATGGCACATCCAGGTAGCGATCGGTGAAGGCGTTATTCTGCTCCGGGTCCAGGACTTCAAGCAGTGCCGCAGCGGGGTCGCCGCGCAGGCTGCTTGAAAGCTTGTCCACTTCATCCAGCATAATGATGGGGTTGGCGGTGCCGGCTTTCTTCAGCGACTGGATGATGCGGCCGGGCATGGCGCCGACGTAGGTGCGGCGGTGGCCCATGATCTCGCTGTCGTCGGACAGGCCGCCCAGGCTGATGCGCTGGAACTCGCGCCCGATGGCGCGGCCGACGCTGCGGCCCAGGCTGGTCTTGCCCACGCCCGGCGGGCCGACCAGGCACAGGATCGGACCTTTCATTTCATTCTTCAGCTTGAGCACCGCCAGAAACTCGATGATGCGGTCTTTGACCTCATCCAGCCCGAAGTGGTCTTCGTCAAGAATCCCGCGCGCGTGCTTCAGGTCGAGGTTGTCCTGGCTGGTCTTGTGCCACGGCAGGTTCAGCAACCAGTCAATGTGCGTGTGCACAACGTTGTACTCGGCGCTTGCTTCGCTGATCAGATTGAGGCGCTCGATCTCGGCAAGGCACTCTTTGTGGGCGTGCTCGGGCAGTTTGGCTTCCTCGAGTCGCTGCTTCAGGCGCTCGACTTCGGCTTCGGTCCCTTCGACGTCGCCAAGCTCGGTGCGGATGGCCTTGAGCTGCTGTCGCAGAAAGTACTCGCGCTGGGATTTTTCAATCGCGACCTGTGTGCGCTGCTTGACCTCGCGGTCAACGGCAAGGCGCGCAATCTCGTCTTCGATCAGCCGGATGACCAACTCAAGGCGCTTGCGGTTGTCGAGCTCGGCCAGAATTTCGGCCTTGGTTGAGACGGGCAGCTGCATGTAGGTGGCCAGCAGGTCGGCAAAGCGGCCCGCGCCCTTGATGTTCATTTTCAGAACGTTCACGAGCTCGTTGGAATAGTTGGGGTCAAGCTTGACCAGCGTCTCGAACTTTTCCAGCGCCTCCACGATCAGCTTCTGCATCGCCGGTGAGTCGTCGTCGTTGCCTTCTGTGTGCGCGGGGCTGACCTCAGCCACGATGAACGGGTCCAGGCCCTTCAGCCGCTTGAAGCGCACTCGCGTCAGGCCCTGCACTGCCGCCTGCATCGTGCCATCCGGCAGGTACATCTTGTGAATCAGTCGCGCGCTGACACCCACCGGGTGCAGGTCTTCCAGGCCGCTGATGCTGTCGCGGTTGGCGTCGCGCTGGATGCCCACCGAAATCAGGTTGTCGGCGGTGGGCAGCGCATTGAGCAGGTTGATATTGCGCTGCCGGTGCACGGAAAAGCTTGCGACGTTGTAGGGAAACACCACAACCGAAACGAGCGGCAGCAGAGGCAGCGAATTCGGCACCGACTGTGCCATGATCTTGGTGCTGTTGTTGCCGGTGTACAGGGTCATAATCGTCCGCCAAAACGTATCAGAGCACTTGCAGAGGCCCGCTTGTAGCAGCGTATGGAAGACCGCACAACGACATCCGAAACCCCGGCCAAACGAAAGCTGCCGGTAGTGCCGGTGGCAGCCGGATTGCTGCTTGCGCCGCTGGCCTTTGTATTCGGCGCGTTCGCGGCGGTGATCGTGGTGCCGGCTGCGTTGCCGTGGTTCAAACGCCTGCGACCGACGGCTTATGCCGCCTTTGGCGGGATCGCCGCCTGCTGGCTTGCCTCAGCAGCGGGCGCGAACCCGTGGCTTGACTGGGGCCGCTCGCAGGCATTGCAGAGCCTTGAAGCCGCGCTGGGCGGGCCGATCGAGTACACCGGCTTCAGCGGTGACGCCGCGACCGGAAAGCTGCTGTTTACCGGCGTCAGCGTACAGTTGCCCGACGACGTCGGCCACGTCGAGGCGCGCACGCTTGAGATCAATCCGGGCCTGGGCCTGTTTCTGCGCACCGGCCCAGCCATGGTAGCTGTGCAGGGCCTGACGGCGGAGTTTGATCCAGCCGGGGGAAAGCTTGAGCGCTTTCTTGCCCGCCCGCGCGAATCCGCCTCACCGGTCGTGATCAGCGTGCGGGACGGAAGCATTGCGCTGAAGGGCGACGACACCGCAGCGGAATTTGAGTTCAGCCACGCCGAGGGTTCGTTGGGCGGCCTTCGCGACGAGTTCAGCCTTGGGCTGTCTCGCGGTAGCGTCACGCTGCTCGGCGTGCGACATGAGCTGACGATGATGGGCGGCGTGGCGGTGCGGCAGGCGGGATCGGGGCTCGAAGTCGTCACCAACATTGCGTTTCAGACCGACGGTTTGGTGCAGGGCGCGCTCATGGGCTCGCTGACACCGGGCGGTGAAAGCTCGCTGCTGTGCACTCTCGACCACCTTGAGCTGAAGGAGTTGTGGGGCCGCTATCGCAAGGTGGACGTGCTTGAAGGCGCGCTGCGTGGCACTTGCCGCGTGAGCGGTGAGCTGAACGACCTGCGGCTTGAACTGAGTTGTGAGCTGTCTGGTGTCAGCTACTACTACCCGCTGGTGATGGGCCTTGATGCAACGCGCGCGTTTGAGTTGCCGGAGGCTGACCTGTCAGGCGACCTGCGGCTGCAAGGCGGCACAGCCTGGAGCTTCAGTGACCTGACACTGCGCGCGGACGACTGCACACTGTCCACCAACCCGCGGTGCAAGGCCCGCGGCGCCGGCGAGCTGGTGCTCAACGGGCCGGTCGATGACCTGCGCGGCACCTTCGACGCGACTGTGCGAGAGGCAACACTGAATGAGCCGATCAGTTGGGTGCGCGCGAACCGCACGGGCCTGTCTGACCTGACGCCGAACATCGTGATGCTGGGAGAGCAGTTTCCGGCCCTGACGCTGGAGTGGCAAGCCGACGTGCGACGGCTTGAAGTCAACTGCGACCCGGTGCGCGGCGTCGCGCGCGGCAAGTTGCGGGGTGACTTCACCAAGCGCCCGGAGAATCGCTCGGGCAATGTGCGCGCGGAGGGCAGCCTGGAAATGAAGGACGGCGAATTGCTGTTTCTGGGCCTGACGGGAAGTGTGGACGCGCGCATTGAAATGCATCGCGACGTGCACCCGCGCCACGCCACGCTGCGCGGGATGCTGATGGCAAGTGCAGGCGATACACCGGTGCAGGCCGAGATTACGGGCCGGCTTGACCGCCCCGGCGTGCGCTTCACGGGCATGACCATGAGCCCTGAGCAACTAGGGCGTGTGATCTACAGGCACAGTGACGTGCCGCTCACCGCCGCGCAACAGCAGCAGCGCCGCGACCAGTGCGCCCGCCTGTGCGGCCCCCAAGCCGCTGCCGAGCAAAACCCGTTTTTGGTTGCCAGTACCAGGGATCCCGCCGTTGTGCTGCACTTCGCGCCTTGAACTCCGCTTGAGCGGTCGCCCGACTCAAACCGGTGCATCGATTCCCAGGCGTTCTCGCTGAGCCTCGTGCGCATTGGGGTGCGAACACGCTGCCGGTAAGGCGGTCGCACACGTATTGCATTGCGCCGTGCGCCAGCCAGCAACCGGCGATCAGTCGCCTGCCGTCGTCGAATCTTTCACGTACTTGCTGAAGGCCTCGATCATCTTGTTGCGGCCGTCTTCGTCGTACTTGGCAGGGAACGCCACCTTGGCGCGGGTCAGCGCTTCGAGGTGCTTGTGCACCGTGCGCGCAAGCTGCGGCGCCACGCGGGCGAAAGACTCGGCGCGCTTGGGGTCATCCGCCGCAATCGCAGGAAAGCTGTCCACCAGGATCGCGATGGCGTCATTCCGTCCCGCCTTCTCGCGCAGGCCGATCGTGCCGACCGCGTTCACTGCCGTCGAGGTCAGCCCGTTGTAAACGTCTTTCGCGGTGGCAAACGGCTTCAGCACGTCCAGCGAATCCGCGTTGCCGCAGCGGGCCAGCGCGCCGACCGCGCGGATGCGCAGCACGTTGGGGTTGCGGCTATCCTTCGGCTCGCGCACCAGCCCTTCAAGCCGCACGCGCAGGTCGTCATCCAGCTTCGCCTTGTCGCCTGCTTTGGCAATCGCTTCGCAGACGGCGGTGCGAATCTGGTCTGAGGTGTTGTCGAGCAGCTTGAGTGCCGACTCGTACAGCAGCGCCGGGTCCTCCTTGACCGCGTACTCGACCGCGACGGCAAGCACCACTACATCCTCGTGCTCCAACGCTTTCTGCAGGTCGCGCTTGTTGGGCTTGGTTTGGAGCCGTGCGGCGAACGCCTCAGCCTCTTCGAGCTTCTCGCGCACTTCTTTCTGCGCCTTCTTGTCGAGCTTGCTGACTGCGGCCTTGGCTTTGCTGACCGCGGGCAGGAAGGTCTTCACGCTGCGCCCGGTGTCGCCGATGACTTCGAGCGTGTTGGGGTCCGCGATCAGCAGTTGCGGCCAGGTGGACACGTTGAAGCGCTTGCGGACGCGGTCCGCCGCCAGGTCCGCCTCGCCGCCTTTGAAGTCGTTGTAGACGAACACCCAGACAATGTCCTCATACACCGGCTTCAGCTCGGCGTTGGGCAGGAGTTCCCGTTCCACGGGAACACAGTGCGGTCAGTAGGTCTTGGTGAAGTAAAGGAAGATCGGCTTGCCAGCCTCAAGCGCCGAGGCATGCGCCTTCATGAAATCACGCTCCCAAGGCGGCCCAGCCGGAAGCGTCTCGCCAGCCCAAAGCCCAGACCCAAAAGCCACCAGAAGTACCAGCGCAAGAGTTTTCATGAAGCCAAGGATAGCAATCCACAAGTCCGAACGCGAAGCGTAAGCGAGCGCCCTGGGCATTGGACCTCATGCCATCGGTTGGAGGCTGCCTTCAATGTCCACCACAAAGTCCTGTACCTCGGCTGCACTGGATAGAACGTTGGCTTTTGCTGCCAACGCATGACTTCGCGAAGACTCCAGCGCATCCTTCATGTCCCGAAACGCCTCTGCATCCTGCCCGGGAAGGGGTTCGTCGAGTGGATCGAACATTATGACCCAGCGTACGCCGAGCTTGCGAATTTGCTCTCCAATGCTAGCCACATACTTCGCAGTCCCAATCTCTGCATTGGTTAACTCCGGGTCTCGATTGACCTCAACCTTATTGATAGCTACACGGTGTCCGTTCTCGAATGCACGGTACGGTGTCCAAAGAATTTCGCCGCCGCTACTCCGCACCCCATGCCCTCTCAGCAAACCACGCTTGTCCAATTTTCTGTCATCGCGAATACGCCTGAACTCGAATGTGGGATTGCCTGGACGCCCCCGCGAAGTGTCTTTGTCTGAGGATTTGCGGTTCACCAGCCTGTCGTATAACCGCACTACGACCTGCTCCAGTTCGACTTCGTCCGATGTAGCCATCTTGAGTGGCGAAGTCATTATGACAGTGTCGCCGGTTAGTGACCGGAGATATTTCCAGAAGTCCGCCGAGTCGCGGGACGGCCTGAAGATCGATTTCTGTTCACCTTCTACTTCTTCTTCCAGAAACTCGCGCCACTTCCGATACACCTTCGCGTCAACCATGCCCAGCTGACCAAAGTACGTGTTCAGCTTGAGCCTCATACCTTGTGTGCCTTGGACAACGACACCAAAGTTCAGAGGTTCCATACGTTCTGGATCTGGCACATATCGAAGCAACGCATATGTGAAGTCTCGTTGGGTCATTCTCGTCCTCCCAGCATGGGGAAGTGCTTCTTGTCGGCCAAGATGTGCTCTCGCAGATAGTGCCGCCTCTTCTTAAGAAACTCCGCCAGAGCTTTGCGCTCGTGTTCATTGGGCGGGTCCACTGCAGATGGGATCATGCTCACAAACGCGTCCAACATGAAATCGGGTATCATCTCCAGCCGGTTCAACCAGAAGTCTGCCATCTTGATATCGGTCAGTAGCTCCCAGTACATGTTGGGTTTGCTGCCCATGTCAAACATGGCATCCAGAGACGCCTCAACTGCCTCCAACCTACTGACACCAGCGACAATTCCTTCCGAATCGCGATTCCTGTAGAAGCAGCAGTTGCCGTGATCGTAGAGAAACAGTCGACCATCGGCATCTACCGCGATGTTGCGGCGGTCAGGCAGGAAGCCGCGGTCATTGTTGGCGATGTAGAGATCAAAGATGATCGCTCCATGTACCAGAAGCTGGTTGTTGCTTAGAAGCTTCTCCACTGCAGGAGCTCCGCCCTCCGGCCCAACTTGCTTGTCGCCAGGCTTGTGCAACTCTTGGCTGAGGAAATAAGGCTTCCCACCAATCTCGTCCGTAATCCCGGGTGCTATGGGCAACCCCAACGCGGTTCCAATCGCCGCGGCGATTGTCTCATTGGCGACGGTGTACGGTCGCTGAGGCTCGTCCCACTTCCCGATGAACCGCGCCGTAAAGATGGCCTTGGGGCCGGACTTCCCGCCAAGTTCGTCGCTTGGTGCTTCAATCAGTTCGTAGTAGCCGCGTCCCATGAATAGTTGCTAGCCCCGTATCCCGACTTCAACACCCCGGAACCTCGTTGGTGCGCCGCCGTGGCTCATTTCTGCGGTTTGGCCGGGTTGGCCTTTTCCGCAGTTGATTACTCCCCACAGGTCCCAGTGGTCCTGGTTGCAGATGGCGTCGGTGCTTCCCCAGAACTCGGGGGTGTTGCCCTGGTAGTTGGGGTTGCGCACTATGCCCGTGATCTTGCCGTTCTTGATCACACGCCCGATCTCGCACCCGAACTGGAAGTTCAGCCGCATCTGGTCGATACTCCAGCTTTTGTTGACCTCCATCAGGATGCCGTCTTTGGTGTCCGCTATCAAATCTTCCAGCGTCCACTCGCCCGGCATCAGCGAGAGGTTGGGGATGCGCGTGATCGGGATATTTGAAAACCCGTCCGCGCGGTTGCAGGCGTTGCTGGCCGGCTGATCCACCATGGGCGCGGTCTCGCGGGTAGTGAACCAGTTGGTGTGCATGCCGTTCTGCACCACGTGAAAGCGCTGGGCGCGCACGCCGTCGTCGTCGTACCCGAACGTGCTCAACCCGCCCGGCACCGTGCAGTCCGCAACCAGGTTCACGATCTCGCTGCCGTACTTGAACCCCTTGTTGTGCAGCCCCGGCAGCATGAAGCTGCGGCCGGCGTAGTTGGCTTCGAAACCCAGCACGCGGTCGAGCTCGTTCGCGTGGCCGACGCTTTCGTGGATCTGCAAGGCAAGCTGCGGCCCGTCGAGTATTAAGTCCATGCGGCCGCTGGGGCACTCGGGCGCGGTGAGCAGGGCGACTGCCTCGTCGCGGATGCGCTCGGCATTGCCGAGCAAATCGTACGAGTGGACGATCTCGTACCCCATGCACTTGTGGTTGCCGCCCCAGGATTGCGGATAGCTGCGGATCTGTACCTCGCCGTTGCCGACGGCTGTCGCGGAGTAGCCAGCCCCCGACCGCACCAGGTCCTGGACGATAAAGCTGCCTTCATTGTCCATGTACCACTGTTTTTCGCGGGCGAACTGCATGCCGCTGCTGGCGACCTTGATTTCCGGTTTGCGGCGCAGCACCTCGTCGATGCGCGAGAGCAAGCCGAGCTTTTCTTCCAGCGGCACCCTGAACGGGTCGATGGTGAAGGGCGTGCACCAGATGTCTTCGACCGGCTGTTTGGGTGCCAGGCGCACGTCCTGCTTTTTCACCTGTGCCGACGCGCGCGCGATGGCGACTGCTCGCTGGGCAGTCTCCTTTAGGCTGGCGGGCGTGACCTGGTTGGTGCTGGCGAACCCCCACGCGCCGCCGGCGATCACGCGGATGCCCGCGCCGAGA
This sequence comes from uncultured Planctomycetaceae bacterium, assembly GCA_964652605.1. Classification (GTDB taxonomy): domain Bacteria; phylum Planctomycetota; class UBA8742; order UBA2392; family UBA2392; genus JADJRK01. The sequence goes on along the minus strand of CAZZBH010000004.1, from coordinate 24,467 downwards.
CTGCGATGGTTCATCAGGTTGCTCGGCTGTCCGTTGCGCAGGTAGATGGATTCGCGCGCGTACTCAATGATGCGCACGTCGGCGTAGGAGGCGCCAAGGGATGTCGCGGCATCAATGGCTTCAGCGCATTCGGATTTCATGGGCTGCCTTTCTGGATGGATTGTTCCGGTGGGCGGCTTGTTTGTCCACTCCGGAAATGCCTTAACGCGAAGGCGCGAAGGTGGCGAAGACGCGAAGAACGGCATCTGTGGCGCTGCTGGCAAATCCAGTTTGCACCACAGAATCACGGAGAGACGCAAGTGCAGTCAGGTTCGCCCATGTGCAGAGACAGAGCTGCGTCAGCCACGAACCGGATTGAATCTGCCGTTGCAGTTCTCCGTGACTCCGTGACTCTGTGGTGAATCCCGCGTCGGCCGGCCTACTCACGCAACGCGCGGCGCAGGGCGGCTTGCAGCTCGGCCATGCTGTAGGGCTTGGCGAGCATCACTACGTTGGGTTGATCGCGCAGTCGTTTGGAGAGGTCCTGCGCGCTGTAGCCGCTGGCGAGCACGATCGGCAGCTCGGGCGTCTGTGCCAGGATGCGCCGGGCGGCCTCGTCGCCGTCGAGTTCCGGCATCGTCAGGTCAAGCATCGCCAGTGCCAGCTTGCCCTTGTGTTTTTCGGCGGCCTCTACGGCTTGTGCGCCATTCTCGGCCTCTACGGTCAGAAAGCCCATCGACTCAAGCTGCGCGCAAGCCACGCCGCGCACCAGGTCTTCGTCGTCGGCGACCAGCACCAGCCCGCTGCCGCTCCAGCTTTTTCGATCGGTTTCTTCTTCGGGCATGTCGGCTTCTGCCAGTGCAGGCAGCAGAACGCGCATACGGGTGCCCTTGCCGACTTCTGACTCGACACTGATGGCGCCGCGATGTCCGCGCACGATGCCGATCACCGCCGAAAGGCCCAGTCCACGCCCGGTGAACTTCGTTGTGTAGAACGGGTCAAAGATTCGCGTGCGGGTGGCTTCATCCATGCCGCAGCCAGTGTCGCCGACTTCGATGAACACGAACCGGCCCGGGGCAAGGTCCTCCACACCAACGCACGTGGACAGGAAGTCGGCGTCGGCTTGCATGACTCCCGTGCGGATGGTGATCTGCCCATCGCCTTCGCCAAGCGCCTCATTGGCGTTAGTGATCATGTTGAGCACGACCTGGTTGAACTGTGCCGGGTCCACCTCAATGTCCGGCAGGTCGCGCTGAAAGTCGAACTTGACCCGTGCCTTCTTCGACAGCGACACCCGCAGCAGCTCACCCATCTCGTGCACGGCATTGGATGCGTTGATGCGCTTGAGCTCAAATCGCCCGCGCCCCGAATATGCGAGCATCTGCCGGGTAAGCTCGGCGGCACGGCGGGTTGCCGACAGCATGCGGCGCAGGTACGGCAGCGCCGGCGACGAGTCATCCAGCTTGCCGATTGCGATTTCGGTATTGCCCAGAATCGCCGACAGCAGGTTGTTGAAGTCATGCGCGATGCCGCCGGCCAGCACACCCAGGCTTTCCAGCTTCTGCGAGTGCCGCACCCGCGACTCAAGTTCTTCTCGCACCTTTTCCGAGCGTCGGCGCTCGCTGATATCCACCACAGCCGCCAGCACGTACAGGCCCTGGTCTGTGGGAATCGGGTTCAAGCCAATCTCGACAGGAAACTCGGTGCCGTCTTTTCGCATGCCAAGCAGCTCGCGGCCGGCACCCATCGCGCGCACCTCGGGCCTGTGCATGTAGGCGTCGCGGTACTCGACGTGGCGCTGGCGCAGCGACTGGTTGAGCAGCACCTCGACCGGCTGGCCGATCAGCTCGGCGCGGGGCCATCCGAACATGCGCTCAGTCTGCCCGTTGACAAGGACAACGCGGCCGTCGGAGTTGATCATCACCATGGCGTTTGGCGCGGCTTCCACGATGATGCGGAAGAGGTCAGACTCCGGGACGCCGGGGATGGAACCGTTAGCGCCGGGTGGCATGACGGCACCTCACGTTGCAGACGCCTTAGGCCAGTCAGGCCCGAAGTGGTCCGAAAACCGGGCAGACTCTATCATGGCGTATTGTATTTTCACCACAGGAATATCCTGACTTGCGAAGCTGATTCCGGCGGTTTTCGTGGCAGGCGTGCGCGCAGTTGCCACCTTTGCGCAGTCAGGCGGGACTTTGCCCCTTTTGCTAAGCTCACGTCATGGCTGCATACACGGCAACAATTGAACACTGGGTAGGCGAGTTTCTGACCAGCACGGATGGCGAGCTGGCAACTCGCCAGTTCGGTGACCGCGCCGGTGCCGTGCTCGTGGCCTTTCTGGACGGCGCATGTGGCAGCCACGTCCCGCCGGATGAAATCGGCGAATCCAGCGTGCGCGACGGTGTAGGCATCGGGGTGGCCCCGCTTGCGCTGGACCCGCAGGAGCGCAACGCGGTGCCAGCTTTGCTGGAGGCCTTTCTGGGCTACTGCCAGCGCGCGGGAAGGCTTGGCGGAGGCGAGGCCCTGGGCGCGTATGCGCGCGTCACAGCCACAGCGCACCTGCTGAAAAAGCAGGTGCGTAAAGCCACCATCAAGGTAGGCCCCAACGACCCCTGCCCCTGCGGAAGCGGCCGCAAGTATAAGAAGTGCTGCCTGCGGTCGTGAATCGCGCCGGTTGGACGAAACCATGCATGGTTCAGGGTTGTGCTTTGCAACGTCAATCGCGACGCTAAAACTACTCGCGAAGGAGGCCTTCATGACTCGACTCACCACCTGGATTCCGGCGCTGCTGCTTGCGCTGATCCCGCTCGTCAGCGCGTGCCAGATTGACCCTCTTACTGGCAAGCGGTCGCTGAACCTGTACACGTACGAAGACGAAAAGGCGATGGGCGACGCCGCCGTTCAGCCCATCCTGGCCGAACTTGGCGGCTTGTACCCTGACCCGGCGGCGCAGGCGTACGTCAACGCGGTGGGGCAGAAGGTCACAGAGGCCGGCCGCACGCGTCTGCGCGGCGAGGCGAACTTCCCGGATTGGGACTTCAAGTTCTACCTGGTGAACACCAGCATGATCAACGCGTTTGCGTTGCCCGGCGGTCACGTGTTCATCACCCGCGGCATCCTCAACAAGATGAAAAGCGAGTCAGAGCTTGCCGGCTTGCTGGGCCACGAGGTCGCGCACGTGTTCGCGCGCCACGGCACTGAGCGCATGTCGCAGCAGATGGCAGCGCTGATCCCGCTGTTGATCATCGCGGGCTCAAGCGAAAAGCTTGAGGGCATTGCCGTGATCGGCCTGCTGGGCTACCAGTTCATGGCACTGAGTTACTCGCGCGATCACGAGTCTGAAAGCGACGCCTTCGGCATGCGCTTTGCCGCGCGCGCCGGCTATCACCCTGACGGCATCATCAATGTGATGCGCATGCTCGACGAAGTCACGGCTGCGCACGGTGGCGGCCCGCCGGAGTTTCTTTCAACGCATCCGCACCCTGCCAACCGCGTCGCGAACCTCACGCAGCAGATGAACAAGGAGTACAACGACCTTTCCAGGTACGTTCGCAACGAGGGGCAGTTCACCAACGCTATGGTTTCGATGCGTGCCGCACAGCCGGCCTACGACCTGGCGGACAAAGCCGACGCGCTGATGGCTCAGGGCTTTGAGGCGGCGGGCAAAGGCGACGCCGCCGCTGCGCGCGCGAAGTACGACGAGGCATTGCGCCTGCACCGCCAAGCCGCGGGCATGCGCGACAACCACGCGATCCTGCACGTCAACGTTGCGCAGGCGTTGTATTACCTTGAACGCTACGACGAAGCGGAGCAGGCATCGCGCAAGGCGCTGTCGCTTGACCGCGCTGCATTCTGGCCCAACTTCATGGGCGGCGCCGTGGCCCTGAAGCGCAACGACAACGCGGTTGCCGTTTCGCGGCTTGAGGCGGCATTGCGCTTGATCCCGAGTTCTCCGACGGGGATGTACTACCTGGCCCAGGCCTATGACGGTGCCAATCGCACGCAGGACGCGGCCACGTACTACCGCAGAACATATGATGCCTTTGATGGACAGGGTGAGGTTGCGGAGAAGTGCCGGACGCGGCTGATCGAGCTGGGTCAGCCGGACCCGCAAACCGGCTGAGACAAACTCGCCGTCCTGTGCACTACATGACGCGAAGACGCGGAGGCTACGCGAAGAGCGAGAAGTAAGGCCAAGAGCAAAGCCTTCTTCGCGTCCTTCGCGTAGCCTTCGCGCCTTCGCGTAAAGCCGCTTGAGCTGAGCGACAATCCGACGGAAGCTGCTCGAATTCGGGTTAGAACTCTTCTTCCTTCTCCTCCGGCCCCTCGAGTTCGCTTTCTATGACCTTGATCCGGGGATGATTCGGGTCGATCGCCTTGGCTTCCGCAAGCGCCTTGCGGCACTTTTCCTTGTCGTCGGCATGAAGCCAGGTGGCTGCGATGTCGAGAATCGCGGCGATTTCGGCGGCTTTCCGCTCCTCCAGCGTGTCGCCGGTTGCCATGCGGCGCACGTATTCGTAGTGGGTGACCGCTTCGTCGTAACGCTTCAGGCGGCGCAACGCATAGCCGCGGTACTGGTGCAGCTTCGGGTCAAGCGGCGCGACATTGATTGCCTGCTCAGCCATGGTTTCCATTTTGTCCCAGTTGGCGCCGGTGCTGTACACTTGCTCGATCAGCCACATGCGCACCTGCAGGTTGTTTTCATCGACGGCCATCCAGCTCTCGGCGGCTTTGACGGCTTGGTCATGGTTGCCGGCTTGCTGGTGCAACTGGTACAGCGCAGTGTAAGGGCGGCTGCTTTCCGGAAAGGCGTCGCGCGCCAGTTGCAGCCAGTGCAGCACCATGGCCTGGTTCTGCTCTGCTCCTGCGAACTGCGCCATCTGCAGGTAGGTCGTGAAGTCTTCCAAGCCTCGCGCCAATGCCTCTTGCAGGTGCACGCGTGCGCGGGCCTGCCGCTGGCCGGCTGGGATGTTCTCGTCGCTGCGCGTGAGCATCGCCTTGACGTAGTGAAAGCGTGCGCCGATGGGATCTTTGCGCTCGGCGGCGCCGCGGCGCCCTGCCAGGCCGAGAAACGTGTTGGCGTCCAGGTTTGAGCCGCGCTGGGCGTAGCCTAGCGCAAGTTCCACCATGTCGGATTCGGTCGCCTCGCCGTCTTCATAACGGAAGTACAGATCCTGCACACGCGAATCCGAGATGCGCGGCACCATGCGCAGATGCGCAATGCGCTCGTCGCGCACATACTCGCGGAAGCGTCGATCGAACTCCTCGGGCTCCATCTCAAGCGCCGCTTTAAACACTTCGCCGGGTGTCTTCTTCTGCCCGAACAACTCCAGCATTTCGCGCACCGCGCCCATGCCGCCCAGCTTCTTGTCAATGAACTCGAGCATCACGTTGCCCAGGTAATAGGCAAACAGCACTTTGCTTCCGTCACGGAACCATTCGTTGAAGCGGCTGACCGGCGGGATGTCGTCCATGTGGTAGTGCATGAACAACTGGTCTTCCATGTGCCGCTCCCACTCGGGGCGCGTGGACTTTTCTTCATATACGCTCAAGCCCTCCGCGAGCCAGCGCGGTACCTGCCCGTTGCTGATCTGCAGTTGAAACACGTGGTCCATCTCGTGCCGCAGCGTGCTGGCCCAGTTGTACGTGCCGGGCGGGCGCGCCGACGGCGAATCCAGCGTGATCAACTGCCCGAAGCAGGCACCCAAAGCCGGCAAGCCGGTAATGCCCAGCGTGCGCACTTCAAAGTCTGCGTGCACGTGGAATGCCTCGACGGTGATGGGCGTGCGCGGCTTGAAGTCGTACTTGCGCACCATGGATTCCCAGGCGGCGTCGAGGTGCTGGATGTACAGGTCGCGCAGCACCCTGGCCTCGCTTTTGTGCAGCAGCAGTCGCCAGCGTCCATCGGGTGATTCGTAGCGTTCAAAGTGCTTGTAGCTTTCCAGCAGCGTCAACAGGTTGATGGTGCGCATGTTGTTGCGCAGCGGGTCGTTGTCGAAAGCCGTCTTCAGCAACTTGCGCCCGTTGACGTCGTCGCCCATGTTCATCAGCGCCATGCCCTTGCCCCGGTGCGCGGTCCAGAGTTTCGGGTTTGCCTCCACCGCCTTGTCGTACAGTGGCAGCGCCTCGACGTAGCGAAAACGGTCGCTCATGCCGTCGGCAATGATCTCGTAGAAACGCGCGGGATTGGGGTTGACCGCCAGCATCTGCTTCGTGGCGTCGGTGCGCACATCTTCAAGCCCCAGCATCGCGCCGTGCAACGCCTTTGCCGCCAGCGATTCTTCGTGGTGGGGGTTGACCTTGAGCGCGGCTTCGTAGTCTTTGCGCGCGTTTTCGTACTGGTCGGTGTACAGGCACTGCACCGCGCGGTAGGCCAGCGCCTCAGGGTGATTCGGGTTGAGCTTGAGCGCCTCGTTCAGTTCCTTCCACCCCAGGCCGCTGCGCCAGCGCGAGAAGTGCGACTCAGCAACCCGCAACCGCAGGTCGGCCACGTTGGGGTTGTGCCGCAGGGTGCGCTCAGAGTAGTTGACGCGGCTGCTGCTTTCGGTGTTCTGCTGTTCATTGAACAGGCGGGCCATCCACGAGTTGCCGCGCAGGTGGTAGTCATCGGCCACCGTGACCGCGTTGCCCCAGCAATCGTTGGCCAGGTGCAGGTCATTCAGCCAGTAGTAGCACACACCGGCGCTGACCCAGGCGTCTGCCAGATCCGGCTGGCGGCCCTTGGTGCGATCAATGCGCAGCAGCGTGCCGCGGTATGCCTTGACCAGTGGGTCAACACCTCGATAGGTTTCTTCGGCGTCTGAGTACATACCACGCAGGCGCTGGACGTTGCCCTTGAGCAGCACGCCATCCAAAGCACCCAGCAGCACGTCGGCGCGCGGCTGATCGGCGTTGGCCTCAGCCGTCGCGTCCTCCAGCAGTTGCTGCGCGATGGCCAGCACGCCGTCGTAGTCGCCGCGCGTCTGCATCACGCGGGCCAGCGCAATGCGCGTGCGGGTTTGCGCGTCGTCGCCGGCGGCTTCAAAGCATTGCTCCAGCGCGCGTTGTGCAAACCGGTAGTCGCCGGTCTGCACGTACACTTCTGCCAGTCCGCGGGCGGCGGCCTGGTTGGCCGGCTCGTCCTTCAACACTGCCCGGAAGTCAAGCCGCGCGGCCGCGTAGCGGCCGGTGTCGAGAGCGACTTCGGCATCGACCAGCCGCGCCTGTGCGCCTTCGGCCCGATCTTCAGTTTCGGCTTGCAGCGCCTGCGGCGCGGCCAGGTAGGCCTCAGCGGCGGCGAGCGGCGACATCACAAGCAAGAGAATTGACAACAGTCTGCGCATCTTGAACTCCTGGCACGCCGGAGGCGGCCCGGCGGCTACTGATACTACGGATTTGCCGCGTGCATTGTTCAGCAAATGACAGCCCGCGAAAGGGAGAGTAGAAGGGCGCCATGAGCGAACTGGACAACGACGACGGGCCCATCGAGGGCAGCAAGTCCACGGCAACCACTCTGCCGTGCGGGCAATGCGGCGCTGAGCTTGAGTTCAATCCCGGCGCGTCGCAGCTCAAATGCGGCTATTGCGGCCACACACAGCAGATTGAGGTCAAGGCCGGCGCCGCTGTCGTTGAGTATGACCTGCAGGACGCCATCGCCCGCTACCTCGGCCACTGCAAGCACGTACCGACGCATGGGCGCCGCGAGGTGAAGTGCCAGGATTGCGGCGCCGACATCATCGTTGAAGCCGGCACCGTCACCGCGCGTTGCGACTACTGCGGCGGCAAGCGCATCATTGAGGACGAGCTGCCGCCCGGCGTGCTTCAGCCTGAGGGCCTGCTGTCCTTCCAGTTCAAGCCGCCCGACGCGCTGGAGCGCTTTCGCAAGTGGCTGCGCGGCGGCGACGGCTTCTGGGGCCGGCTGTGGGTGCGGCTTGTCAGGCCGCGCGCGCTGCAGCAACGGGCGAACGTCGAGGATCTGCACGGGGTGTACGTGCCGTTCTGGACCTATGACACCCAATCGCATTCACGCTGGACGGCCCAGGCGGGCTACTACTACTACGTCACCCAGACCTACCGCGACAGCCAGGGCCGCACACAGACGCGGCAAGTGCGCAAGGTGCGCTGGGTGTGGACCAACGGCCAGCGACGCGACTTTTTTGATGACTGGCTTGTCTGCGCCAGCCGCCAGTACTACGGCAGCGACCTGGCTGCGCTGATGAAAAAGATCGAGCCATTCCCGACGCAGGCGGTGGTGCCGTACGACGCGGGGTATCTGGCCGGCTTTCGTGCCGAGCGCTACTCGCTGGACCTCAAGCAGGGCTGGGAGATCGCGCGCAACGGGATCATGGACGTCTGCCGCTCGCGCTGTGCCGGCGACGTGCCCGGCGACACACACCGGTTTCTGGAGGTACGAACGACGTTCTGGGGCCAGAGCTTCAAGCACGTATTGTTGCCGGTGTATGTGATGGCTTACCGCTTCAAGGACAAGCCGTACAACGTGCTGATCAACGGGGCCACGGGCGTCGTCAAGGGCGGCGCGCCGTTGAGCTGGGTCAAGGTGACGATCCTGGTGGCTGTGCTGCTGGTGCTGATCGGCGGCGGCGTCGCGCTTGGGCTGCTGCTGGGCAACGCCTGAGGTGTAGCGTCTCAGTTTGAACCTTGATCGAACACTCGTTGCCCGAAAAGGGCAGACCGCCGAGGCGCAGGGGCGCAGAGGCACGCTGAGAGACCCGCCTTCGCCGAGAGTTCATCGCCGCAGGGTAACGGTCCAACGTCGAAGCATCGGCAGGTGTATGCAATCTACTTTTCTCGACGAAGAACCGTTCACCGATCGCACGAACGGTGCGATAGAACGCGAGAACTGGCCCGCCAATCGGCTTCGCGTGCCGCTAGAAGTGCCTTCTCTGCGACTCTGCGGTGTGCGGTATGGACATGGCAATCCGACAACAAGGCAAACTGAGGCATTACCGGCTGAGGCGTGTTCTTTCGACCCATGGTGCCATTGCTAAACTCCGGCTACGCCCCGGTAGCTCAGCTGGATAGAGCGTCGGTTTCCTAAACCGAAGGTCACAGGTTCAAATCCTGTCCGGGGTGCCAACCTGAAACCAAGGTGGCAGAGGTGCCACAGCCACGCCCCGCCCGCCGGAACGCTGTTTTGGGGCAAATTGCGGGGATCCGCAGTGTGGCCCTGCTGCTTCGGCTTACACGACGGAGGTCTGCTCATGATTCTTGCGCAGTTCGAGGCCTGGCAGGTGATTGCGCTGCTGTTCACGGGGGCGGCGTTCGGTTTTATTGCGGCTTGGCTGTTGTGGATCTTCTGGTGGGCTGAGCGCAAAAAACAGCTTGAAGACAAGGGCGAAGAGTACCGCGAGAGAATCCAGGGCCGCTTCGACCGCCTCCACGACAAAGCCGAACACCCCGACGAGAAAGAGTAGCTGTCGCCTGTTTCGTGGTCTGCGTCGCGCGCATCAAGATGTGTGCGCCGACTGCAAAGCCATTGCCCACGAAGCTAGCCGTATCGACACGAGAAACCGCAAAATGCCTTCTCGCGAAGCTTCGCATCCGTGTCGCCCGCTACCCGCACGGTGGGGGCGCTTGGCGGCTTTGCGTGAGGCGAAGTTGCTTTTCTTCGTGTGCCTAGGTGGGCAATAGCCGTGACAGGATGCGATGTGAGCTTGCTTCGCGCGAAACCACATCAGGAGAGTTCGTCGAGCATGTCGGCGGCTGGCTCAGCGATTGCTCTTGCTACGCTCCAGGGTTTGCTGTCGCGCGCGCCGCCCTGGTTGTTCCACTCTGACTGCAACGCTAACTGTGATTCATACAGGCTGGTTTGCTTTGTTACGAGTTGGTCGTCCTCGATTGCGTCGCCCGGCGCGAAGTTCAGCTCGCATGCCATCACCTGCCCAGGTTTGTCGGGGTTGTAGATCGGCACGCCAAACTTGCGGCACAAGATCGGCCTGGCTTCGTAGATCCCGCAGGCGCCGTTTTCGGTCAGCGCGGGGCAGGGCAAGCCGCCGCCTTCCAGAGTGTCGCCCCACTGTTCGTTGCCGCCGAACAGCCATTCGCGTTTTCGCAGGTTTTCGGTGGCGCGGGATAGCATGCGTTCCTGCTGAGGTTGTGGCAGCCCGGCAACGAAACGCGAAACGCGCGCGGCTTCAACTTCAGTGATCTGGAATATCTGGCTGCAACACGAGCTGCAGCCGGAAGCGCACTTGATGCGCGCGCCGTGCAGGTTGCGGGCGCGCTCAAACTCGGCGTCGGCTTGGGCGCAGACCTGCTCAAGCCTGCGCAACAGTGGATGCGTTTTCGCGCCCATGGCGTTATCTTCGCGGCATACGCGCCCACGCGCAAGGAGAACTCATGCAGCCCCGCCCCGCCGGCGAAAGCCAGAGCCACATGACGTGGATTGTGCAGCCGCAGGACCTCAATGTTCACGGCACGCTCTTCGGCGGCCAGTTGATGGCGTTGATGGACCGTGTGGCTGCGATGGCGGCGATCCGGCACGCGCGCAAGAACTGCGTCACGGTCAGCATAGACAAGGTGGATTTCAGGCTTCCGGTGCATGAGGGGTATTTGCTCGATCTGACAGCCCGCGTGCACTTCACCGCCCGCACCAGCATGGAAATCTATGTCGATGCCATCGCCGAGGCACCTCTGACCGGCGACCGCGCACTGGTTTGCGAAGCATTTTTCAGCTTTGTAGCCGTCGGCGACAACATGAAGCCCACAGAGATCCCGCAGGTGAAGCTGGAGACAGAACGCGACAAGCGCCTCAACCAGGAAGCTGACGCGCGCTACCAGGCGCGCAAAGCCGGTCGCGCAGAGACACGAACTGCGCGCGTGCAGGGCGGCGGTCGGTGAGGCCAACCGGGCCGCAGCGTACGCAATTTGCCCTTACAAACTTTTCCTGATTGGCAGGGGCGCGATCATCGGCATTGGTTGCTATAAACCGCGCGCCGCCTTTCCGGCATGGGCCCGCGTCCGGCCTTGAATCGGTCGCATGGTCATACTCCGGGCCGGAAGCTCTCCGGGACGCGCAGGCGTTTCCTCAGCTTCCCTGTTGGCCCGGTTGCGCGCCGCGAAGGCTGCGGCGCGTGGGGGACGAATGGAGATCAAGAACGGCATTCCTGTTTCGCCCGGCGTGGCAATCGCGCCGGCGCTGGTGCTGGATTCGGAGAGTTTCCGGATACCGCGCCGCTTCATCCGCAAGGACGAAGTCGAGACAGAGCTTAAACGCTTCGAGATGGCGCGCACACGTGCCATCCAGGAAATCACCGAGATCCGCGACGGCGTGCACTCAACCGCCAAGACCGAAGTCAGCCTGATCTTCACCGCGCACTTGAGCATGCTTGACGACCCGCTGATCAAGCGCGAGATACCTGAGAAAATCAAAACCAAACGCTATACGCCCGAGTACGCCGTCTCGCGCGTCTTCAAGAAGATCATCAAGCCGATGAAGGAGATTCACGACCCGTACTTCCTTCAGCGGGTCAACGACTTCTACGACATCCAGAAGCGCCTGCTGCGCAACCTGCTGGGACAGCGCGCTCACGAGCTTTCCAAGCTTGACCGCAAGGTCGTCGTCGTCGCGCACGACCTGACACCAAGCCAGACGGCCACGCTGGACAAAAAAATGGTCGCTGGCTTTGTCACCGATGTCGGCGGCGCGACAAGCCACACAGCCATTCTGGCCAACGCGTTGGGCATTCCCGCCGTGGTGGGCCTGGGGACGATCTCAAGCGACGTCAGCGGCGGCGACGTGGTGATTGTGGACGGGCAGTCCGGGCGCGTGATCGTCAATCCCGACGACGCCAGCCGCGCCAAATATGAGCTTAGAAGCCAGGGCTTTCTCGACCGCGAAAAGCGCCTGGCCGATCTTGCCAGCAAAGCCGCGCGCACGACAAGCGATGGCGCACTGGTCAACCTGTACGCGAACATTGAGTGGGACAACGAAATTGAACTGGCCCTGCACTACGGCGCCGACGGGGTAGGGCTGTTTCGCACCGAGTTCATCTACAGCCAGTTCGGTGCGCATCCCACCGAAGAACAGCATTACGAGGTGTACCGGCGCGCGCACCAGGTGCTGGAAGGCCGAACGCTGACACTGCGCACCATGGACTTCGGGGCCGACAAGTTTGCGACCGAAGTGGGGCTTGAGCGCGAGGACAACCCGTTTCTGGGCTGCCGCAGCATTCGCCTAAGCCTGCGCGAGCCGCACCTGCTGATCACGCAGTTGCGCGCGGCCATGCGCGCGGCGCTGCTGGGGCCGACGCGCATCATGCTGCCGATGGTAGGAAGCGTAGAAGAGCTGCGGGCAGCGCGAGCGATCGTGGACAACACGCTCAATGAACTCAAGCGCGACGGTGTGCCGCACCGCGACGACGTGCCTGTGGGCATGATGGTCGAGGTTCCCAGCGCCGCGCTTTGCATCGACACGTTCATCAACGAGTGCGACTTCTTCAGCATTGGCACCAACGACCTTGTGCAGTACACGCTGGCGGTTGACCGCAACAACCAGTACGTCGCCAACCTGTTCAAGCATACCAACCCCGCAGTGCTGCGGTTGATCAGGATGGTCATCCAGGCCTGCAATAACGCGGGCAAACCTGTCAGCGTTTGCGGCGAAATGGCGGGCGAGGCGCGTTTTGCCATTCTCCTGCTGGGCATGGGCCTGCGCGACTTCAGCGTAGGCCCGACCAGCCTGCCGGAGCTGCGCACACTGGTGTCGCGCGTAACCACGGTAGAGGCTACCAGCATGGCAGAAAAGGCGCTGGGGCTTGCCGACGCGGACGAAATCGCAAGGCTGCTGGATGCAGAGGCAGAACGCCTGTTGCCGCCCGACGAATTCGGGTACTAGGGCTGACTGGATCTGACGACTGGATCTGACGACTGGATCTGACAAAGAAACCGGGGAAACAACTGCGGATAGGCATGATGAGACAACCTGCATGGCTTGTGGTGATGGTGGCGGCTTTGTTTGCGGCGTCAGTGTTTGCGCAGTCACCAGATACGCCGAACGGCGAAAAGCTGCCATCTCCGCCGTACGCGCGCGAAGACGTACCGGCGGTGGCCGCGCAGTTGGCCGCGCTGGAGGAGCAGCTCACCCAGACACGCGCGCAGATCACCCAGGCCGAGACGGCCGTGCAGGAAGAGGGTATTTCACCCGAGGTTAAGGCCACCCGCGAAGCTTCGCTCAAGTCGTTGCAGACTGCGGCCAGCGAGCAACAAACTCGCATCGAGCAACTGCGACGCGCGCTGGAAGCCGCAAGACAGGGACCATCGCGAGAGCAACTCGACGCGCGCATCGAGTACGACCGGCTTGTCGCACTGGGAACGCGTGCAGCGGCTGAGCTTGTCGTTGCAACCGACGGCGACGAAGCAATCGAAGGTGTGCTCGCGCGGGCAATCCGCGACGCCGAGGAAGAGCTCGGGCGCATCGCCGCGCTGTCTGCCGAAATGGAGGAGTTCAAGTTCAAGGACAGCATCGTGTACACGAGGCTGGACGACCTTGCGAAGCTGCAATACGAGCTGCGCTGGGCAGAGAACCGCCTGAAACTGGCAATCGACGAGTACGACCACCTGGCGACTCACGTGTTTGCCGCCTACGTGCGCTATGAAGAGCGCGCGCTTGAGGCTTTGCGCGCGCTTCGCGAAGCGCCGGCGCATGCCGAGATGTTCGCCGGCACACCCGCCGAGAGCATGGACATCAACGGCCAGCCGCGCCCAGTTGCCGAGCTTGGCGACCTGACCCGCCAGATCGAGACACGCCTGGCCCGCCGCCGCAGCCGGGCCGGCGCCGACGTGCCGATGCGCGTGTATGCGTTTGAAGGCCGCTTGCGCGACGCGCAGGCCGCCATCGACGTGAGGGAAGACTTCAAAGAGCGCCTGGAAGACGAGACAGAACGGCTGAAGGACATTGTCTCGGCAACTGCCGCACCATCCGATGAGGCCGCTGCCGCCAATGGCGACGGAGAGCTGTCGGAGTACCAGAAGCTGGGGCAGCGCATCGACGAGCTTGAGCGCGACGTAGTGGACGCAAAGCGCGAGCTTGAGCGTATCGCCGAAGAGCGCGCGGCGCTGTCAAAGGTCGTCGAGGCCAAGCGCATTGTCGAGCAGGAGGTCGAGGCACAGTTGCGTGCGGTGGAGCAGGCCCTGCGCGAACTGGAGGAGGCGCACGCCGTGCCGGAGGGCGCCACACGCCAGCAGCGCGCCCGTGTGCTGTTGTACCTGCCGGAGATCCGCCGGTTTGTGCTGAATGAGGAGATCGCCGCCATCAACGAGCGGCTGAGCGCCGCCAAGCGCGACACGCGGCAAACACAGACACAGATCGAAATGTTCGACCGCAGGACTGAATCCCTGCAGGAGAAGATCAGCCTCATCGAAGAGGAAACATTGCCGGCCACCCGCGACGAATACTACGCCGAGATCGCCGAGACGGTCGGCGTGCGTTCGTTGAAAGTCGTGGTGGTGTTCGCTGCAGCCTGGCTGCTGGTGCTGCTGATTCGGGTGTTTGTTTCACCGCTGCTGGAAAAGCTGGTGCGCCGCAGCGACCGCAAGTCTGAGCTCAGTGCCGATGAATTGCAGCGCGGTCGCACGTTGATGACCGTGTTCATGACGACCACGCGGCTTGTGGTGTACATCACCGCGATCATGTTCACGCTGGCGCAGTTTGATGTGGACTACGGCCCGCTGCTTGTGGCCGCGGGCGGCGTGTCGCTGGCGGTAGGCTTCGGCGCGCAAAGCCTGGTGAAGGACTTTTTCGCGGGGTTCTTTATCCTGCTGGAGGGCCAGTACAGCATTGGCGACGTGGTGGAGGTCGGCGGCAAAGTGGGCACGGTCGAGAACCTCAACCTTCGCACCACGGTGCTGCGCAGCCTCAATGGCGACGTGCACGTGATTCCGAACGGCCACATTTCATTGACGACCAACCAGACCAAGCAGTGGTCGCGCACGATCATCGACGTGGGTGTCGCGTACGAGGAAAACACCGACGACGTCTCGGCCATCATGGAAGCGGTCGCGCGCGAGATGCGCGAAGACGAAGCCTGGAACAAGAAGGTGCTCGATTTCGCGCTGATGGGCGTGAACGACCTGGGCGACAGTGGCGTGGTGATCCGGCTGTTGCTCAAGACGCGTGCCGGCGAGCAATGGGGTGCGTCGCGCGAATACAAGCGGCGCATCAAGCTGCGATTTGATGAGCTGGGCGTCGAGATTCCGTGGCCGCAGCGCGTCGTCAGCTACAAAGGCTACGCCGAGATGGACGCCAAGCAGCGCGACCAGGAGTCACGCAAGAAGAAGTCGCGCATCCTGCGTTACGTGCGCAAAAGTCGCGGCGAGATGACCGAGGAAGACCTGGCGATCGCGGGCATGTCCATCGAGGAGCGCGACCGCGCCGAATCCATGGCGCGGCGAGAGGTCGAGCTGGCCAAGGAGAACGCAGAAAGCGAAGGCAAGGAAGTCGCCAAGGAAGCCGCACCGGAGAAGCAGCCCGAAAAGCCGACTGACTCCCCCGCGGACACCGCCAAAGAAGGCGAAGCGCAAACCGGCGACAGTGCCAAAGATGAAACGCTCAGCGACGCCGAGCGCCTCGCGAAGCAAATGGCCACCCGCACGCTGAAGAAACAGGACATCGACCCCGAATCCGGCAAAGCCGACACCAAAGAACCAGATCAGCCACCAAGCGACAAAGCCGCAAAGCCACCGGATGAAAAGAAATAGCCCGAGTGAACTCGGCGCGGTAGTCCAATATCCCGGCCTTTGGGGAGCCCCCGGCCAAACCTGATTCGCAGGCCATTGATCATTGCGCATTGATCATTGATCATTGGGGCCATGGATCGTCCCCGCATTAACGAAGCATCGATTACCGATTTCATCGTTGAGCGCAATCGCGAGCACTTCAAGGAAGTGGCCTGGGAGGGCAGCTACCTGGAGTACCTCGACCTGGTCTGTGCCGAGCCCTACCGGCACACGCGCACCACCTACCAGCTCACGTTCGACATGATCCAGCACTTCGGCTCGGACGTGTTTGAAGATTCCGGCGAGCAGGTGCGGCGCTTCAAGCTGTTCGATGACCCCTTCCAGCAGGGACGCAACGCCATCTATGGCCTCGAGCGCACCATCAGCAAGCTCGTCAAGTACATCCGCGCCGGCGCACGCGAAGAAGGCAAAGAGCGCATCTTTGTCCTGCACGGCCCCGTCGGCACAGCCAAAACCAGCATCATTGACCTGATCGGCCGCGGCCTCGAGGCCTACACTTCCACCGAAGAAGGCGCCGTGTACTCGTTTGCCTGGCGCTTCGGCAAAGACTTCCACAATGTGGACGGCGGCACGCTCGGCTTCGGCAGTGGCAGCAAGCCCGACGTGGCCGGCATGCACGACCCGGTGGCGATCCTGCCAAGCCAGATGCGCGAGCACCCGCTGTACCTGATCCCCAAGGGTGCGCGGCGCGACCTGCTGGAAAAGCTGTTCCGACAGAACAAGCTGGATGACCGCTACCCCATCCCGCACAAGGTCCTGGAAGGCGACCTGGATTTCAACTCGCGCCAGATCTACGAATTTCTGATGCGCCGCTACAAGGGTGACTGGATGCGCGTAATGGATCACGTGCAGGTGCGCCGCATTCAGTTCAGCGAAAGCGGCGGCGTTGGCATCGCAAAAGTCCCGCCCGAGGGCAACGTCGAAACCGCCAGCACCCCCGTCACCATAGACGAGAACTACAAGTACATCGCCAACCTGGTCGGCAGCGTGAACCTGGTGCGCTACCACGGCAAGTACGTGCGCGGCAACCGCGGCCTTGTGCACTACAGCGACATCTTCAAGAAGCCCAGCAACTACCTTCAGCATCTGCTGGCGGCTGTGGAAGAGCACAAGATGGACTTCGGCGAAGTCGGTTGCGACATCGACGTGATGATCCTGGGCACCACCAACCTGGCCGAGTACCAGGCGCTGCGCAGCGACCCGCTGTCGAAGGCGCTGCGCTCGCGCATGCGAAAAATTGACGTGCCGTACCTGCTGAACTACCACGACGAGGAAAAGATCTACAACCGCGGGCTGCGGCAGGCCAAGCGCTACCACCGCATCGCGCCGCACGCGACGGAGCTTGCTGCAAGCTGGGCCGTGATGACGCGCGTCGAAAAGTCAGACCTGCCCAACGAGGCCGAAATGCCTGAGGAGGCGCGCTCTGTGCTGGCCAAGCTCAACCCGCTGGCAAAGGTGCTGCTGTACGCCGGCGAGTACCCGCCTTCGCTTACCAACCGCGAGCGGCAGGCGCTTTCGCGCGAAGTGCGCAAGCGATTGCGCAACGAGTTTCCGCACGAGGGCATGGACGGAATCCCGACGCGCATCCTGCAGAATGTGTTCGCGGACATCTGCGAGGACGACAACACCGACTGCATCACTCCCTTTGCGGTGTTCAAGCTGCTGGAAAAGGTCGTGGACCAGGGGCCGGTAAACTACGACTTTCTGGCGCGTCAGCGCGATGACGGCTACCACGACTTTCGCAGTTTCACGCAGACGCTGCGGCAGCGTTACGACGAGATCATTGCCAGCGAGGTCGAGAACAGCATCGTCAACGTCGATCCGGGCGATATCGAAAAGCGCATCCGCCACTACCTGCAACACGTAACCGCGCACAACCGCAAGGAGAAGCTGAAGAACGAAACCACCGGCAAGGACGTGAGCCCCGACGAAAACATGATGCGCGGCGTAGAGACGCTCATGAACGTCGAGGATTCAGAGCGCGAGTTTTTCCGCTTCAAGATGGTGTCACGCCTCACCAACGCGCTGACCAGCGGCACCCGCAAGGTTGTCGCAGGCGCAGAGCAAGCCATTGACCTGCAGGATGTGTACCAGGACGTCTTTCAGGAAATGCACCGCAGCCTGTACCGCGAGATGCGTGACCAGGTCAACTGGTCCGGCGTGAAGCGCCACCTCGAAAAGTGCAAGTCGCGCGACGAGCTGCAGCAGCACCTGCAACGCGAGTCCGAAAGCGTGCGCAACTCCATTGTCACGCTGATCGATAATATGGATCGTACATACGGCTACTGCTACGAATGCGCCAAGCCGGTAATTCTCTACTTCATCGACAAGCGTCTGGGGTAATGGAGTTGTCATTCGTCAGGAGTGTTTGAAAGCCGTTGCTGACATCCCGGCGACTCTAACGGATGGACCATGCCCCAGCGCCCCAAGCCCGGCTTTCAGGATCATCAGACCGACCCGTTCGATGGCGTGGACGCGCGCAGCGTCACGGACATTGAACAGGACGAAAAGGTACGGCTTGAACGCGAGCCTTTGCCCGCAGCCGCGCGACTGACCGACCTGCCGCTGAAGTGGGTACTGATCGCGCTGTTGATATGCATCGGCGTGGGCGAACTCGCGCAGCGCGTCGAGCGCAAGCACCTGATCAACAAAGCCGAAGACACCAACCTGCTTACCCAGGAAGAGGCAGAAGCCGCCCGAGAGGGCAACGAGATGTTCAACGACCGCGAGCGCATCCGGGAGCGTATGCTGGAAGTGCGCAAGCGGCAACGCGCCTTTCGCGAAGACGCCGACCGGCTGCGGCGGGAACACCCGTTGCAGCAGCCGACGGAAGAGCCACCGCCGACAGCGGCGCCGCAGCCCGTGCCCGAGCCTGAAGCAACGGCACTGCCCCTGACGCTTGAGTCCATTCGCGCCGAGGTAGCCCGGATCGCCGGAGACAATTACGAGTCTTACCGGCGGCTCGCTACGCTGGCGGCGTTGCTGATCGGCGGGCTTGGCCTGATCCTGATGGCTGTGTTCGTGCGTCTGCTGGCAGCTTTGCTGGTGGGCGGTGTGGTAGGCACGGTTGCCTTCTTTCTGGGGCTTGAGACGTGGATTGTGGCGGTCAGTGCTGGGGCAGGGGCGTTGCTGGGTGCGGCGCTGGCGCCTCGGCTGCTGCTGGCGAACATGCTGGTGAATGTGACGCTCGCCGGCACCATCCTGGGCGGGACTTTGCTTGGCGGTGGCGTGTATCTGGCGACGTCCAGCGAGCTGTACTCCATCTTCGGCCTGGGTGGCGGTGTGGTGCTGGGCGCGATTATCGGGTTCAAGTTTTCGCGGCAGTTGTTCCTGACGGCTGTGCTGGTCAACGCTGCCGGTTTCGCCACGCTGCTGCTATGGATGGCCTGGGGCGAGTTGTTTCCGCACTTCTGGCCGGTGACGTTCGGCGGACTGATGATCCTCGACGCCATCGCCACGCGCATCTACCACAAGGTGCGCTGGGAGCGAGCGTAGCGCCAGCGGTCGAATGATTCCCGAATGTCCCCGCGCCACTTGGGTGGAGCGACGGCACGACTGATTTTATGCTCGCGAGGAAGGAGAGTAGCAGTGGGAACACCTGACGTGCGACCGGTGGGCGATCTGCCACACGAAATCGGAAAGACAGCGGCCCGGGAGCTTGCCGTCCATGGCATCACCAGCCTTTCCCGCGTGGCGAAGCGCTCAAAGAAGCAGTTGCTGGCAATTCACGGGGTGGGTCCCAAGGCGGTTCGCATCCTCGGCGAGGCGCTGAGCCAGAAGGGTCTTGCCTTCCGTCCGGACTGAGCAGCGCATCAAACGAAGTGGTGCCAGGAAAGAATGGCTCCGCCGGCTGGACTCGAACCAGCAACCTCAAGACAGTCCAGCGGACTGTCTTGAAAGCGTAGTAGCACGGCCCAAGCCCGCCCGCAGGCGGGCGACGCCGGGCGTAAACGTAGCGTCAGTGAAGGCGCGCCCGCTCGGCGAAGAACAGGAAAAAATGGCTCCGCCGGCTGGACTCGAACCAGCAACCTCAAGACAGTCCGGCGGACTGTCTTGAAAGCGTAGTAGCCCGGCCCAAGCCCGCCCGCAGGCGGGCGACGCCGGGCGTAAACGTAGCGTCAGTGAAGGCGCGCCCGCTCGGCGAAGAACAGGAAAAAATGGCTCCGCCGGCTGGACTCGAACCAGCAACCTGTCGATTAACAGTCGAATGCTCTACCATTGAGCTACGGCGGATTTGGCCTTCCGCAGGGAAGCAGAAGGCGCGCAAACCGTATTATGCGACTTGCCTGCGTCAAGGGGGCGCCTTGTGCCGCAGTGCGTTGCCCCTAAGATAAAACGCCCGGAGGTTGCCATGCGCCTTGCCTTGCTGCTGCTTCTTCCCTTGCTTGCCGGCGTGTTGTGCGCGCAAGCGCCCGTCACCAGCGCCGAGCGCACAAAGATGCGCGAAACGCGCGAGGTGTTGCGCAGCCTTGCATTGGACCTGGAGGCCTGGGCCGGCACGCACGAAGGCCAGTACCCCGAGCAACTCAACGCCCTGGTCGAAGCCAGGCTGCGCGAGGAGCTTCCCAAAGACTCCTGGGGTCGCGCGATTGTGTACGAACGCGACGAAGCCGACGGCTTCAAACTCACCAGCCATGGCGCAGACGGCAAACCCGGCGGTGACGGCGCGGCTGCCGACATTGTCTGGACCGACACAGGCGAAGTTCTGCAATTGACCACCGAACAGAAGCAGGAGCTTGAGGCCAGGCGCGACGCCGCAAGGCACGAGGCGCGCATCGCGCTGGCGCGCCGCCGCATGCTGGTAGCCGGCTTGGAGGCACTGAAGCACCGGCGCGACGCGGGCAAGTGGCCGGCGGGCATGCAGGATATCCGGCGCGCCGGCGATTCTGACCAGGACAAAGCCATCAACGCCTGCCTGACCGACCCCTGGGGGAACGCATTTGAACTGCGCGTGTTGCCGCACGAAAACGTGGCGGTGATCTGCTGGGGCGAAGGCGGCGAAAAGGGCGGCACAGGCCGCAGCGCCGACTTCGTGGTGGCTGAGCGCGAGATTCGCGGCCACGTGCGCCAGCTAGGCGAGCGCCACGGCTGGCGCGGCGGCATGTACGACTGGCAGGCGCAGCAGCTTGCGTCGGAGGTTGTTCGCTATCGCGGCGCAGTCGGCAAGGTGCCGGATGAGCTGGCGGACCTGACTCGCCCGCTGCCCGAAGGCAAGGGCGACGCCATCAGGCAGTGGGGGGGCATCCCCAACGACCGTTGGGGCAATGAGTACGTTTACCTGCGAATGAGTGACCAGGACTTCGCGATAGTCGGCCTGGGCCAGGACGGCAAAGCCGGGGGTGTCGGCGATGACCAGGACGTGCTGTTTCCGCCACCCGGGCAGGTTGCGATGGACGAGTGGGGCGGGGACTCGTCCACCCCGGTAGTAATGCGCAGGCCCGCAAAGGACGACGCCGAAGATCAGGAAGCACTGGCTGAAGTGGCTGCTGAGCAGATGCGCGCCATTGCTGAGCAACTGAACGCGCACAAAGCCGAAACCGGCGAGTTTCCCGATGACCTTGAGGCGATTCGAGAGAAGCTTCCTGGCGGCGAAGTGCCCAAGGACCCCTGGGACGCGGCGTTTCTCTACGAGGCCAAGAAAGATGGCACGTTCGAGCTAATCTGTCTGGGCAGCGACAGCTCAGAGGGTGGAACAGGCCACGCTGCCGACATCACCTTCAACGCCCAGGGCCGAGTGCAGGCTGACCCCGACCAGCCCAAAGAAGAGCACGAGCAGCCCGATCCGGAAGAAGCACCGCAGCCCGCGCCGGAAGAGGCGGATGACGCTGCGCCGGCTGCCCCTGCGCGCAAGTTCCGGTAGGCTCGTGCCGCAACTACACGCCAACCGAAACATTCGAGCCGCGGCCGTAGCCATGCTTGCCGGCTTGATCAGCACCATGCTTGGTGTCGGTGGTGGCTTGGTGATGGTGCCGCTGTTTGCCATGCTTGGAATCATGGATGTCAAACGCGCGGCCGGCACAAGCCTGGCCGTGATCGTTGCCGTGATTGCCGTTGGTCTTGTGGCGCAGCTCGTGCGCGAGCCAGGCGACGTGCACGGGTGGGTGGCGGCGCTTCTGGCGACCGGTGCAGTGGCCGGCGCGTTTGTTGGCAAGCGGATTCATCGAGCGCTGCCGGAGAAGCCGTTTCGTCTCGCGTTCTGTGTGGTGATGACTCTGGCTGCAGCGCGCATGCTGGGCCTGTGGCCGGAGTTGCCGGCGCTGTTTGAATCCGCGCCGGAGCTGTCGCATCCCAGCCACGCGCTGTTTCTGCTGACAATCGGGCTGATCGCCGGTGTGGTGTCGGCGCTGTTCGGCCTGGGCGGCGGCGTGGTTGCCGTGCCTGCATTGGCCATCGGGTTTGCGTTGTACGGCGAGCAGTTTACGGCCGCGCGGGCGACCAGCCTGGCAATGATTCTGCCGACCAGCCTGGTGGGGGCATGGCTGCACTGGCGTGCGGGAAACGTGGACCGAAAGCTTGTACTCACAGTGACACCGGTGGCGGCGCTCGCGGCGATTGGTGGTGTCGCGCTGGCGTACGCGGTGCCACAAGGAGCACTGACGGCCGCGTTCGGAGTGCTGATCCTGCTGGGTGTGACAAGGCTTGCACTGCAGCCCAAGCGACCGAAAGAAAGTTCGGGAAAAATGGGTGAAAGTCGTGGATAAACAATCTATACCTCACCCCCCGCAGAACGAATTAAGGGCCGGTAAAGGGACGTGCTTGCTGTTATGGGGGGGCAGGCATTTCTTCGGCCCGACACAGGTGGGGCGTCGCGAAAGCGGCGCCCGCCTCGCTTAACAGCCACCCGCTAGCGGCGTCACTGCGCGCGCATGCGAACCGTGCGAACTGCCGCGCGATCCTAAGCCTCGCCCGCCAGCTCGGGCATTGCCAGCGTTACCGCCGCCATGGCTACTGCGTCCTGCACTGTGCTGCCGCGTGGCATCACGTTGGCGGGGCGCTTCAGGCCCAGCAGCAGCGGGCCAAGCGCAGTGGCTTCACCCGCCACCCGGACAAGCCGGAACGCCGCGTTGGCGGAATCCAGATTGGGGAATATCAGCACGTTGGCCGGCTGGGGCCAGCGCTCAGCGTCAAGCACATTGCGGAACTCGTCAGGGCTGATGGCGATATCGGCCTGGACTTCGCCGATGGCTTCTACCCCTGGGCAAAGTTGCCTGAACATCTCGCACGCAACGCGGGCTTTCTCTGACTCCGGGTGGTTGGCGGCGCCGAAGTTGTTGTAGCTGATGAATGCCACGCGCGGCGTGATGCCCAGCGCCTGCACCGCCTCTGCGCACAGGCGGCCGCAGTCGGCAAGCACCTCGGCTTCGGGGTTTACGTTCAGGGTTGTGTCGGCAAAGAACAGCAGCCGGTTCTTGAGCACCATGATGTGCATGCCGATGACGCGGCGTGTGCGGTTTCGCTTGCCGACAAATCGCAGCACGCTGGGCACAGTCTCGCGGTAAATGCGGTCAGCGGCGCTGAGCATGCCGTCCACCAGGCTCAGGTCGGTCATCAGGGCCGCGAGCGCGTAGCTGTCCATCTCTTCGTACTCGGTGAACATGCCCGTGCGCTCTTTCCAGCGCTGGTGCAGTTGCGGGTTGTCGGGCGGCGCTTTGGGGTCAACCACTTCGTACTGGGCGGTTTCAAAGCCCTTCATTGCGGCGCGAATTTTCGACTCGTCGCCGATGAGCACGGGCAGCGCGACGCCGTCCCGGATGATCTGGCGCGCGACAGCGAGCACGCGGGCATCGGAGCCATCGGGCAACGCAAGCCGCTTGCGCAGCTCCTGCGCCTTGTGAATGGCCACGCCCATGACGGCGCGGCCTGGCTCGGTCTGGCGCCGCAGGCGTTCGCGATACTCGTCAAGGTCAAGCTGCACGCGGGCGACGCCGCTTTCCATGGCGGCCTTTGCCACCGCGGGCGCGACGTAGTACAGCACGCGCGGGTCAAAAGGCGTAGGAATCAGGTAGTCGGGGCCGAACTTCAGGCGCTTGCCGCCATAGGCGCGCGACACGCTGTCGGGCACTTCGGCTTTGGCAAGGCGCGCCAGCGCCATCGCAGCCGCTACCTTCATTTCTTCGTTGATCGCCGTGCTGCGAGTATCCAGTGCGCCGCGAAAGATGAAGGGAAAGCCCAGCACGTTGTTGACCTGATTCGGGTAGTCGCTGCGGCCGGTCGCCAGGATTACGTCGGCGCGTGTGGCGCGAGCAACGTCGTACTCGATCTCCGGGTCGGGGTTTGCCATGGCGAATACAATCGGGTTGTCGGCCATGGTCTTGAGCGCTTCGGGCTTCAGCGCACCCTTGCTGCTGAGGCCGTAAAAGACGTCCGCACCCTTGAGAGCGTCATCCAGTGTGCGCGCCTCGGTCTTGACCGCAAAGGGCTGCTTTACGTCATTGAGGTCTTTTCGTTCGCTGTGGATCACGCCCTTGGTGTCGCACATCAGGACATTTTCCGGCTTCACGCCAAGCTGAATCGCAAACAGCGTGCAGGCAATGCCGCTGGCGCCGGCGCCGTTGACTACGATGCGGATCTTGCCGATGTCCTTGCCCGTCAGCTCAAGCGCGTTCAACAGCGCGGCACCCGAGATTATCGCCGTGCCGTGCTGGTCGTCGTGAAAGACGGGGATGTTCATGCGCTCTTTGAGTCGCCTCTCGATCTCGAAGCACTCGGGCGCCTTGATGTCCTCCAGGTTGATGCCGCCGAAGGTCGGCTCC